>JBEIQF010000363.1:0-3267 GCA_040376635.1 Halobacteriovoraceae bacterium | reverse complement strand
GAGCAAATGGTCCAGGCCGGAATCATCAACAAAGGTGTTAAGGCCGTTGTCTTCGGAGACTTCACTGAAGGACTTGAGAAAGATGGCAGAGATCTGACAGGCGAAGCATTGGAGAGATTCGCTAAACGTGCTCCTTACCCTGTTTTGAGAGGATTACCGGCAGGTCACGGGACTGAGCTCAATTACCCTATTCCGTTTAATACAAAGTCTGAGCTTGTGCTTGGAAAGAAAGGAACGTTAACGTGCTCTTATGGCAGTGATGCCTGATTCCTGTCTCGAAAGAAACAGGATGATGAATGCGAAGAATGAACTTGCACCAAGAAGCTGGAAGAAAGTCAGACCTTCGAACGTATAGATTGCTGAGAAGATCATACCAAAAGCTGAATAAGAAATTTCAATGAAAGAGACTTTCCCCGGAGACATATACTTCAGGCCTGAATAATACAGATACATAGAGAAAAGTCCTGCCACGATTCCAATGAAGAGAAAGCGAGTGATGATATCTGGCTGGAATAAAAACTCAGTCGGAAGTGATTCCTTTTCCATCAGTAAAAATGCTGTAGAAAAGATGAAGGCAAAGAACCAGCGAAGACTAACCAGAGTAAGGGCCGAATTCTTTGTGAGGAATTTCTTAGAAAGAATTGTACACATACCCCAAATGAGCATTGTCGATAGAGCAATAAGAATGTCACTGAAGATAAACTCAGAGCTACCAAACATGAGTTCAAGATCAACAGAGAACATCAGGATGGCAGAGAGAACAACCCAGATTCCCCAGTAGACATACATGTTGTCGACTTTATCTTTAAGAAAGATGTGGGCCATGTAAATGACGAAGAGTGGCTGGAAGATTTGAAAGAATGAGAACAAACCTGGTGTAGCTTTCTGGATACATACAGTGGTGAGATAACCCGCAACCGTCATACCAATACCGCCAATGAAGGCAGCAATCATCCAGTCACGTTTTTTCAGTTGTTTTAGCTCACCAAAGTTTCTGAGCATAAACGGAGCAACAACAACCAACCCAATGAGACTCTCAAGGAAAACGATCGAAACAAAACTCATTTTTAATGTGATCGGATATCTCACAAGGAGATCCACTGCCCATAAAAGGCATGCACACAAAATGAGTATTGAGCTTCTACGTTCCAAATTCATGAGCGCTTTATAGGCCTCTTTACTTTGAAAAGCTACTTACACCTTTGAAATTACATGGAGACAAAATGGCCCCAGAGTAAAGGCGCAATATTATGGATTTCGCTTCTTGGAGAGACACGCCCAAAATAAAAAAGCCTCCGTGAGGAGGCCTTCGTTACTTAGTTTTTGCGTTTGATTTGCGGAGATTTTTTTTGAGGAACGACCAATCGAGTTCGACTTTAATTTCAGGGCGAACGGTTTTGTCAGAAGCAGTCTCGTTTTCTTCACGCTCGAAATCGCGGCCACCCACTACGTAAGTGTGTCCAGAGAAGTAGTTGCTCATATCGAATGTATGCGGGTTTTTAAATCGGTCGCTCATGGGCGAGAAGATAATCTCTCTCTGAGGGAAAAACAATCGGAAAAATGAGGAATGATAAAACTTATGTTTGTCTCAAACTATGCTCACCGAGGAATCTGTGAGGTCTGATTTTGATCTCGAATTTTTCAGTGGCGATTCCCTGGATGAACTGGGCAGCTTCGCGGGGCGAGTCGGTAAAGTAGATCGTTTTTGTATCTTCTGGATCGATGGTTTTGGCCTCAACGAGTCTATCTTCGATAAGTCCGCGGAGTGGTTCCCAAAAGCTTTTACCGACCAGGACTACGGGGAAATTCTTAATTTTCTTGGTTTGGATCAGTGTAAGGACTCCGAAAAGCTCATCAAGGGTTCCAAAACCGCCCGGCATGGCCACAAAACCATAGGAATACTTGGCGAGCATGAACTTGCGTACCATGAAGTATTTGAACTCCATCCAGAGATCCAAATAGGCATTTGGCCTTTGTTCCTGCGGTAAAGTGATGTTGCAACCTAAGCTACAGCCACCAAGAGACTTGGCACCTTTGTTGGCGGCTTCCATAATTCCCGGTCCACCTCCAGTCATGACGGCAAAGCCTTTCAAGACAAGTTCGCGTCCCATTTCAAAGGCCAGATTGTAATACTCATGATTCGGAGCAAAGCGGGCCGAGCCGAACACGGTCACACATGGCCCGATAAAATGGAATTTATGGAGACCCTTGAGCATCTCAACAAAGACTTCTAGTGCATTCTTGAATTCAAAGGATCTGGATTTTGGACCTTCCAGGAAAACGCGTTCTTCCTGGTTCCGGGATCCCGTCCCCCAATCTGATCGGTTGGAGGCCTTGTTGCCGGTTTTCATGACTTAATTATAGCGTGTGGATACTTAGGGCCCATCTTAATTATGGCCCACGATAACTTAGTTACTGAGGCAGATTTCTACAAAGAAGTTTCCGGCAGTTGATTCAAAAGGAACAACAACAATCGGGCCTTTTGATTGAGCACTTAAAGTGTGATTTTTTCCGGAAACAACTGATGGAATCGCTGTTTTAATACCATAGCCTTTTTCATTCAGAACGATCTTCGCCTGGCCAAAAATCATGTTGGTCAATTCACCTGCACCATCGATGATTTCCTTATCAAGCTTTGTGTATTCTTCACCAAGCATGCTGCTCATGATTTTTAAAAAAGTCTGCTCCGGAAAACTGATGACAACCGAACCATTGAACGAATCAGAAACAATCCCGATGACACCTGATACATCACCTACTGTCTGATCATTTGGTTTTTTGACGTGCACTTTGCCGGGTTTAGCTTCCGTAGTCGCCTGCACTTTTAAAACATGCATGGTTGCATTTAAGAAAGGATTGATGAACTCGGTATCAAGAGTGCGCTTAGGAGCGAGGCCTACTTCATTTAAAGCATCGCGAAGGTCTTTAGCGATCTTGAAAGTCGTATCAATGCCCTCTTTTTTCATGTAATTCATCAAGGCGATATTCACCTGAATGAGCTTCAGGAACTTGTTATTGATTTTGAGATTAATCTGCATACGTAGAAATGCTCTCAACCAGTCTTTCGGAAGATTCGTCAGAGACTCGCAATTGATGAGAAGATGGGAATCAGGATTAGTAGAGATTCCGTCAATTTCCTCTTCGAAAAGCTTGCATTGATTGAAGTCCAGCTCCCCATCAAACTTGATGAGAGTATAACCTTCATGTTTTTCTACAATATAAGTTTTAGAAGTCATTAAGCAGATTTCCTTACCGAACATTTTTTGT
>JBEIQF010000138.1:0-8193 GCA_040376635.1 Halobacteriovoraceae bacterium | reverse complement strand
CGCATCGTCACTCTTGGTGGAATCAGCCATCAACCGTTATTTTTCTTCTACAGAGGAAAAGAAACTGAACGTCTTGCTGACATGAAAAATAAAAACATCGGAATCGGACCTGAAGGTTCAGGAGCACGTAAACTTGCGCTCAGGCTTCTTAAACTCAATGGCATTGAAGAAGGTCCACATCTTCATACAGTCGAAGGTGAATCCGTTGTTACAGCTCTTTTAGAGAAGAAAATAGATGGTGCCTTCCTCATGGGTGAAGATGCCTCAGTGAATGTGTTGAAGAAACTTCTCAACTCAGAAGATATTCGTCTGATGAACTTCAGAAATGCTGATGCTTATGTCAGAAAAGTCGACATTCTCCACAAGCTTACTCTTCCTGAAGGTGTACTCAACTTTGAGAAAAACATTCCTGACCAGAATGTCACATTGGTTGGACCGATGGTTGAATTGATTGCCACAAAGAATCTTCACCCTGCTCTTTCAGATTTGGTTCTGGATACTGCGACCGAAATTCACGGCACAGCGGGTATTTTCAAGAAACGCGGGGAATTCCCTCAGGCCTCTGAAACAAAAATCAGGCTAAGTGATGATGCTGAACGATTCTACCGTTCAGGTAAATCGTTCCTTTATCGTTATCTCCCTTTCTGGCTCGCAAGTCTCGTTAACCGCATGCTTGTTGTCTTCCTTCCCATGCTGATCGTTCTTATTCCGGCGGTACGAAGCGTTCCGGCGATTTTCCGTTGGATGGGCCAGGTTCGCATCCGTCGCCGCTACCGCGCTCTTCTCCGACTTGAAGATAAATATATGAACGAAAAGGATCCTGAAAAACTGAAGGAACTTTTTGAGCAATTTGAGAAAATTGAAAGAGATGTTCAGCAGATGAAAGTTAAAGCAAATTTCGCTGAACAAGTTTATACTCTTCGCGCACACATTGATTACGTCAGAAGGCTTATGGCCTCTAAAATGGCATCTTAAACGTTATGAAGACTTTGATTATTGCTGGAGACCGCATCGTAGATAAGAACGGCTCTCACACTGAAACTTTGAATATTCTCACTAAAGCTGACAAGAAAAAACTCCGTGTCGTAACTCTTGAGATTGTCACCCTCGCGAAGCGCTGGGAAGATAAACTAACAGCTAATCAATTTAAGAGTGGCGCATCCGCCATGGCAGCGATTGAGAAAGGCAGAAAACTTCTTTCAGCTAAGAAAGCTGATCTTATCGTGATCAAGGGTAGAGACTTCCTGAAATCTGAGTACGACAGAGCTGCCCGTGAAGGGTTCATGAAGCTCTACAAGAACAAATTTACGGCGATGGATGGATACGACAAACTCGTTCCTCTCTTCCTTAAATCACATAAAATGAGCGAGAAAGAGTATTTTTCTATTCGTGATGCTCTTTTTGAAAACTATTTCCGCACATGGAAAAACATCCATCCTGAAGCTCAATTGCCTGATGACCGCTGGTTTAAACCTCTGACGAAATACTTCCGTGGCGTGGACTGCGCTAACCCAAATATTGATTACTCAGGACAAATCATTCTCGCAAATGAGAAAACTGCTGACCTTTTGAAAGTCCCGAAGAATAAACGCACGGAAATTCTTGGCAACACTTTCACAAAACTGGCGGTTGATGGATTTGAATCTCTTCCTAAAGTTGCTCCTTATCTTCATCTGAAAAAGACAATTGATAAGACTCTTAAAGAGGCCAAAACTGATTTTAAAACAGAATTCCTGAATGGTCGTGCATTGCTTGATGCTTATACATGTTATCCGGTTGTTCCGATGGGACTGATTCTCCGCCTGGGTCTTGTGAAAAAGATCAGCGAGATCCCTGAGCTTCTGAAATGGCATGAGGTGACTGTTACTGGTGGCCTGAATCTTGGCAGAGCTGCCTGGAACCTGACGTCGCTGAATGCGCTTATTGTGATGAGGGAACGAATCCTTGCTGATAAGAAGATCCGTCTCGGTCTGGTGCACGGTAACGGATCTCTTGGGAATCAGCAAGGAATTACAGTTCTTAAATCGTCTGCATATCGATAACAAAACGGTAGCGAACATCACTCTTTAGAACGCGTTCAAAGGCATCATTCACTTTCTCAGGAGTGATCACTTCAATCTCTGGCGCAATATTGTTCTTACCGCAGAAGTCGAGCATTTCCTGAGTTTCCTTAATCCCGCCAATCAAAGAGCCAGCATATCTTCTTCTCTTCATGATGAGGGGAAACGGGTGGATGGAAAGAGGCTTATCTGGCGCCCCAACTGATACAAGTGTGGCATCTCTTTTCAGAAGTCCAAAATAAGAACCAAGATCGATATCAGCAGATGAAACAGTGTTGATGATGAGATCAAACTTCGAATCATGCTCAGCAAACATTTCAGGTGTTTTTAAAACCAGGAAATTATGTGCTCCCATTTTTTTTGCGTCTTCTCTCTTCTTTTCAGAATGACTGAGAACTGTAACATCAGCACCCATCGCATTTGCAAGCTTCACGGCCATGTGACCAAGACCACCGAGACCTAAGACTGCCACTTTCTTACCAGGGCCAGCGTTCCATGTTCTGAGTGGTGAATACGTCGTGATACCTGCACACAAAAGTGGAGCTGCTTTATCAAGAGGAATATTATCCGGAATTTTTAAAACGAAATCTTCCGTCACAACGATATTATTTGAATATCCGCCTTGAGTGACTGTTCCATCAGGTAACTGAGAACCATAAGTTAATGTGCTTCCAGGAACACAATATTGTTCGAGCCCGTCTTTGCACGAAGCACATTCGCGACAAGAGTCGACCATACAACCAACACCTACTCGATCTCCTACTTTGTGTTTTGTAACTTTCGATCCGACTTTCGTAACAACACCAGCAATCTCATGCCCGGGAACCATTGGGAACGGCGAACCGAATCCCCATTCATCTCTTGTCATGTGGATGTCTGAGTGGCAGATCCCGCAGAATTTGATGTCGATCTGCACATCATAATCTTTAGGCTCTTTCCTATCAAAAGTATAAGGGACGAGTTTTTCTTTTGGTTTAAGTGCTGCGTAGCCTTTAGCTTTAATCATAAATCCTCCTCAGAATCTTCTTTTCTTGGGGTATTTTAGAGGAGATGATTGTTTAAAAATATAGCAATAAACTGCATAACCTTGTAAGGAGAGCTTACAAATGAATAAAGATCAATTAGATGGGTTAATCGCCTTCAGAGCTGTTGCAGAAACTCAAAGCTTCAGTCGTGCAGCTGAAGCACTTAATATCTCACATTCCGCAGTCAGCCAAATTATCAAAGGCCTTGAAGAGCGCATTGGGACGACACTGATTACACGAACGACCCGCAGTATCAGTCTGACCGAAGCGGGAGAAAAATTCCTGAGCACTCTCAGTCCTGCCATGGATCAGATTCTGGGTGCCTTTGAAGAAGTTGCTTCTTTCTCAGGTAAACCATCAGGCACATTGAAGCTTAATCTCCTCCGTTCGCCCTATGTCAGCCACTTTGAGAAACTCATCTTGAGTTTCATGAAAAAATATCCCGAGATTTGTGTTGAGCTACATTTTCAGGAAATGTCTGTAGATGTGGTTAAAGGTGGCTTCGATGCAGGGATAAGGCTTTCTGATATTCTTGCTAAAGACATGGTCGCCATTAAACTCCTGGGTCCGATTAAGTGGGTAGTCGCTTGCTCTCCAAAATATCTCAAAGATAAAGACATTCCTAAACATCCTCGTGAACTTCTCTCACATAATTGCCTTCGCTTTCAGTTTGAACCCAATCGTCTTTACGATAAATGGGAATTTGAAAAGAAAGGCCAGGAACTTCAAGTGCAGGTGAAAGGAACTCTCGTCATGAACGATGCGCTTCTGATGAAGAGTGCGGCCATTAACGGAGCTGGATTTATCTACACAGAAGAAAGTTCTATAGAAGCTGAATTAAAATCTGGAAAGCTTGTTACTGTTTTGGATGATTTTTCAGCATCGAGTGCGGGTTATTATCTCTATTTCCCGAAGAGCTCGCAGGTTCTGCCTAAACTCAGGGCCTTCATCGATCATGTTAAAGATTTTTCACTATAGATGAGATCGAAGACTGAAATTGCTCGAGAACTTTCGTTCTCCATTCCACTGAATCAGGATAGAACATGGTCTTGAAGGATTCTTTATCCTCATTCACCATGTAATAGAGTGAATCAAGAGAACCTAATGTCTTGTGACTATCAATCGTGCCGAACTCATAGACGACACCGGCAAATTTAGCTTTTTGATGAAAGAGTTTCGCTAGGAAAACAGTAAAGCCACCGGTCACAAAATAAAAATCTTTATCCGAACCATATTCAACAGGCATTCCCTTGAATACCTGATTCATGTAACTCTGGTCGATAAAGGGTGAACGATCTCCAAAGAGATGAAGTTTTCCATTCTCTCCGTAACCCGTATGCACATCGATTAAGAGAACTTTCTCAAATCCCTCACCTCTGCTCATGACAATCTCTTTGATCATTTCAACCTGAGGTTCAAAACTCTTTCCACCATAGAAAATTCCATCGGGGAACTGATACTGTCCCTTGAGGATGGCCTTTCGCATATTATCCATACCGTGCTTGACGATCAGTCGGACGGCAGAAAGATAAAAATTCGAACGACTGCTTTTCGTATTCAGGAAATCTTTTAAGAGAGCATACCCATCATTCTCATTCTTAAAGAGATCAGGCGAAACATCAAAGTTACGATTAAGATCAACATTACTCTCAGTCACTCTTCGGTGATGCTTAAAACCATAGGGATTAATTCCGTGAATGATGAGGATTCCCATATTCTCGTCCTTAAGACCTAAGAATTGATGATCCAGGAAGAATCTTTGTAAAGCACTTCCCGTAAATCCTTCGATTCCATGAATGCCGGAAGTAAGAATCAGAAGTTTCTCTTTCTTTCCGGATGATGGAGGAAAATAGAGTGATTCAAAGGAAAGATCTTTTACGGGATGAGAAGAGAGTTCACCACCGATTGAGGCTGCAAGATTGATGAATGAAAATCTGGAATCTTCATAAGATTCTTTAAAATATTTTAATGTGTCCATTGATCAGTCCCGTCACTTAATCGGAGTATTAGAATCAACTACAACCCTCTTTTAATAATGAGTAACAAATATTAGACGAGATCAGAATACCATCATTATTAAAAAAGAATCGACGATATTAAACGCAGTAAGGAGAAATTTTGCTCAGCAATCGTATTTTGGTTATTGGTTTTGATAGGAGATATCTGGAATTTATTTCACAGATGAAGAGTAATTTCTTCTTTATTCATCTCAATCATCCCTCTAAATTTGAACCTAGTATTCATATCACTGAAGGTTTAATTTTCGACAGCCAGGTATTGCTTGATATGGGAGACATCCTAAACCATTTTAAATCAAGACCGATCTTTGGAGTTGGAAAAGGTCCGAGTCTTGATCATGTTAGATGGATAAGTAGTCAGCCTAGTGTCGAATCATTAGAAACACTCCTCATAGAATCCTTGGGAACCTTAAGGACGCCTCCAAAAGACACAGGCAAAATCGAAGTTGGAACGATTGTAAAAAATAAGATCATTGCGAGTTGGGGTCTGGGAGTTGTCAGACAAGTTCTTGAAGACGATTTATTTTTAATTACATTTCCTCAAGCCTTGAAAGTTATAAAAAAAGAGAATCATGTTTGTCATAAAAGCACTCTTCGAATTATATGCAGTATTAAGGAGTTAAAGAATGAAACTAGTGAATGAAAAAGGCTTGCTAACTGAAGACGGTAAGAAGGTATTCAAAAAAATTGGAAAGAACACATCTTGTGAATGCCCAAACCATCTCATGGATCTACTTGATGCCGCTGAAAAATTTACTGAATATCAAACAAAGTGCCTTATCGAAAAGCCACAGGACGAATACATTCATAATTGGTTGAAATCCTCATCAATCAATATTGAACATGTTATTTCATCAACCATTATTACACTTGCTAGACTTGAGGGATTTATTGATGAGAACAATAATTTTACAGGTGCAGATGAAATTGAAAGTTAATCGATTGAGAAAGGTGTTCCGCCATACTTTTTAATCCTCAATAATACGAACGTGAGTAGCGACGAGACCTTTTGGTCCTTCATTCACCTTAAATTCAACTCTATCGTTAGCGAGCGGCGTTTCGTCTTTGCATGCTGACTGATGAAAGAACAAATCGTCCATATCTTCGTCAGGCTGGATAAATCCAAAACCTTTTGTCGTTTCAAACCATTTCACAGTACCAGTAAAGTACTCATCGTCTTCCTTTTCACTAAGAGCGACGATTTCCTTGATCTGCTCTTCATCCCAGATAATTTCATGAATCTGGACGACCTTTTCACCTTTATGGATTCGCTCAAGCTGTGTCCTGACAGCGGCTTCGCTCTTCCCATCAACAAGCATCTCGCGACGTTTGCGGTTCTTTGTTTTGGTCATATCGTATTTTACAAACTGGACTTTGATCTTTTTCATACCAATCACTATACCTTATTTGCCCCTCACATGAAAATTGTTTAATATCTAAGTATTCAAGGAGAATACGATGACTGAAAACCAAGGGCCTCTGTACCGATTCCTAGGCGTGGTCGAACGCGTAGGAAATGCACTTCCCCATCCGGCGCTTTTATTTCTTTTGCTGACTTTCTTCGTCATAGCGCTTTCGGCAGTTGTGACGGGAATGGATCTTTCTGCACTTCATCCGGTGACCGGCGAGGCCATCACTCCGGTGAACCTTCTCTCAGCAGGCGGACTTCGTTATGTTCTTTCTGAAATGGTGAAAAGCTTCACAGGTTTTGCCCCACTTGGAACAGTACTTGTAGCAATGCTCGGTTTCTCGCTCGCAGAAAAAAGCGGACTCCTTGCAACTCTCCTTCGCCTTCTTGTGATGAAATCTTCAAAAGCAATGCTCGTCCCGGTTGTTCTTTTCGCTGGTGTCCTTTCCCACACTGGTGGAGATCTTGGGTACGTTCTTCTTATCCCACTTGCCGCAATGACATTCCATAGCGCCGGGATGAATCCACTCGCAGGTCTTGCGATTTGTTTTGCTGGTGTATCTGGCGGTTTTGCGGCGAATATCCTTCTCTCAACTGCTGATCCTCTACTTTCTGGTCTTTCGCAAGAAGCTGCCCGCATTCTTGATCCTAATTATGTCGTGACTCCGGTTTCAAACTGGTACTTCATGGCGACTTCTTCAATTCTGATTGTTGGTGTTGGTACACTGATCGCAAACAAAGTGACAATTCCGTTTCTTGGCGATTACAAAGGTGATCACGCTCGCGCTGATCTCATTGGTCTTACGCCTGAAGAAAAAAGCGGCCTCATGTGGGCCGGTCTTGTGACTCTAGGATTGATTCTTTTCCTCGTGTTGGGATTAGTGCCAGCGGATGGTTACCTTCGTGATCCGGCAAGTCCAGATGTTCTTCATTCAGCTGCACTTAAAGGTGTTGTTGCTATTATCTTCCTCTTCGGTGCTCTTCCAGGACTTGCATTCGGATTTGCATCTAAGACTTTTAAGAGTCAGAACGATATTATCTCGGCCATGCAGGATGCGATGGTAACGATGGCGCCATATCTTGTTCTCGTGTTCTTTGCTTCTCAGTTCATTACGATCTTCAATCATTCGAACATGGGTCTCATTCTTGCTGTGAAAGGTTCTGAGATGCTCAAGGCTTCAGGTCTGGGTGCGATTCCTCTCATGCTAGGGTTTATCATTCTCACAGTGGTGCTGGATCTTGTGATTGGTAGTGCGTCTGCCAAATGGGTTCTCATGGCACCGATCTTTGTTCCGATGTTCATGCTTCTAGGCATTTCACCAGAACTCACGCAAGCTTCTTACCGAGTAGCGGACTCAGTTGTGAATATCATTTCACCACTCATGTCGTACTTCCCTCTGATTCTATCGTTCGCTCTGAAATATGAACCACGTGCGAAAGTGGGAACAGTGATTGCTCTCATGCTCCCGTATTCTATCGGCTTCTTGATTTGCTGGTCGATTATGCTTCTCAGCTGGATGGCACTAGACCTACCATTGGGTCCTGGAGCCGCTCTCCGTTACATCGCCCCTTAATAGGGTTCCAACACACTTTTACGTAAGCACTGCTTCAAGAAAAGTGTGTTGGAACCATTTCATAACCGAAGGAATACTTATGAAAATGGCCTTGATCTTATCAATTAT
>JBEIQF010000504.1:0-1585 GCA_040376635.1 Halobacteriovoraceae bacterium | reverse complement strand
GTGACTGCTCTTCTTCCGGTTTTTGCGGCTGAAATTCTTTTCATTGGCCCGCAAGGATTGGGATTGTTGCGTGCAGCTCCTGCCCTCGGAGCATTTATCATGAGTGCGTATTTGATTAATCAGGACATCAAGAAGCGAGCTGGTTCAAAACTCTTCTGGTCTGTGGTTGGATTTGGTTTTTGTATTCTTGTCTTCGCTGTTTCAAGAAACTATATCTTATCGTTTGTAGCTCTAGTCCTTGCCGGTTGTTTTGATTCTGTCAGCATGGTGATCAGAACGTCTGCTGTTCAATTGAACTCTCCAGATCATATGCGCGGAAGAATCTCTGCCGTAAATTCGATCTTCATTGGTTCATCAAATGAAATTGGTGAGTTTGAATCAGGGGTTACTGCCCGACTTATGGGTGCAATGCCAGCTGCTGTTTTTGGTGGAGTCATGTGTCTAGTGAGTGTTGTGGTAATTGCCGTGATGTCGCCGAAACTCAGGAAAATGGAACTCGAATAAAAAAATAGTCCGGCAGCTTCCATGCCCCCGGACTATTTTGATGACTGAACTATTCTTCTACATCTTTCGTAAAGTCATCTTTCTTTTCTTCCATCATTTGTGCTTTATCTTTCATCATACTTTCATGCATGTCGTACTTACATGCTTTAAACTTCTCAAGAGTCTGAGCGTTATTCACACAAGTCTTAGCATTGTTAAGATTAGAAAGTTTGCTGTCGATATGAGAGTTAGCTTTTGATTTCATAGCACTCAGATCTTCAGCAGCGAAAGCACCAGTAGCGAGAGAAGCGAGAGCAAGGATAGATAAGAATTTCATAAACATCTCCTTAGTTAGTTTCATGAGATAATACTGATCCTCTCTTTCCTTATGGTAAATGTGCACTGAAGATGAAGACAAATGCTCTGCTCTTCTATACAAAAAACCAATCTAGTTAGTGCGTTGATAGTCGCATCAAGCAGGAGGAGAATACTCACGAGTGTATTTTAATAAGGAGGAAATATGGCCACCATTTTTCATCCACGACCTAACTACATGCCCGCAGAATCCGTAAGACATCATGTCAGTACTTCTCTGTATATCGTTCCGGTTGCAAGATTTTTATTCTCTCTGATCTTCATCTTGTCAGGTGTAAATCACTTTTCAAGCGGCAGTATCAGCTACGCAGCCTCACAGGGAATTCCTATGGCAGATATCATGGTTCCGATCTCAGGTGTGATTGCTTTGGTTGGTGGACTTAGTGTTATGACAGGTTTTCATACGAGAGTAGGAGCTGTGCTCTTATTATTGTTTCTCGTACCAGTGACCATTCTTATGCATAATTTTTGGGATATCGCTGATCCTCAGATGGCACAGATGCAGATGTCACATTTCATGAAGAACTTAGCCTTGATCGGTGCTGCCCTTGGATTTACGTTCTACGGAGCAGGACCAATCAGTGTGGATAATCACATGGCGAAAAAACGAGCGATAAAGAGAAGGTAATTACCTTCTCGTCCCATCCATATTAGCGACAACATCTTTAAGCTTAGCTACTTTAAATTTTAACTTTGTACCAATGCGCACTCTTGGTTGTTTCACCAT
>JBEIQF010000413.1:0-2843 GCA_040376635.1 Halobacteriovoraceae bacterium | reverse complement strand
GACTTTCTCTTGATCGCGAGTTTTCTCTTCCACTCTTCAAGATCTTTCTCAGAAGGAGGGTTGGCGTTTTTCACCATACCCATGATTTCTTCTGCAGCTTCCGGATTAGGGGAGAAGAGTTTCGGATCACAAGCACCTTCTCTTGGAAGACCGGCGCAAACTTTCTGCATTCGACGTGAAAGATCCATCTGAGGAGTGAATCCCGGGTTGGCATCAGCATCACGTAGAGCGAGGATAAATGGTTTTGTTGCAGTTCTTGAATCAAGAAGCACTTCAAGTGACTGGGCCGTATTAAGACTTCCTACGAATGATTTAGCAGCTACCTGAACAGCACCACCGTTATTTCCATTCGTTTTTTCTTTCGAGTCAGCAATCGTCATTTTGAGTTTATCAATCCCGTTTAGGACTGCGAGCTGGAGACGAGCGTTTTGAAGTTGAGTTTCAAGCGCTGTGAAATTGAGACAGACTTTGTCTTTCAGGAATTCCTGATCCACCAGAGTCGTGACCCCTGTCGTGAGAGTCTTGTAGTCGATCGTAGAACAATCTTTAAGAGTCTTACGGTGAAGTTCTGATTCGTAGAATTGAATGAAGTTTGAGAGCTCAGCACACCCAGGCGCCGTACCGGCAGCATAAGAGAGTGGGATAAGGAGGAGTGCAATCAAGATATTCATACACTCCTATTTTCGGATAGGTGAGCGTATAACTTAAGTACTTTATGGGAAAAGTCAGTTTTTGGGGTTAACCGTGGCCGGAACTCATGAAAACTTCGTCATAATTGATGAATTTCTGGGAGTTCCCAAGGCTCATGAAGTAGTCCTCAGCGATCTTCATACAGTCCTCTAAAATCTGGCATCCAAAGATCTGGGACCTGAAAGCGGCCGCATGTGGGAAGCCCGCTGCAAACCAAACGACAAGCTTTCTGAGCTGAACGAGCACCGTTCTTTCTTCAGTGAACGTTTCTGTACAGTAGTGGTGAAGTCTTTGAACAACTTCCCAATAATCTGATCCGGAGAACACAGACCGTTTTTGAGAAGCGTATGCTGGATCAAGTGATTCAAGGAAAATAAACGGATTTCTTAGGGCACCACGAGCGATCATGAGAGCATCGCAGTTAGTGACTTTCATTCTTTCAGAAACACCATACGGATGGTGAAGGTCACCGTTTCCGATGATAGGAAGTTTTTTATCTTCGTTAAGTGATTCAATGAAATCCCAGTTCGCAAATCCCGTGTACTGCTGAGTACGAGTGCGACCATGAATTGCTACCCATTCAATGCCTGAATTGTGAGCGATATTGATGATCTCACGAGCGTTCAAAGAATTTGCATCCCATCCCGTTCTGATTTTGATTGAGAGAGGAACTTTCATGTTCGAGCGCATTTTTTCAAACAGAGGTGCAAGCTTTTGCACTTCTTTCATCATCGCTGAACCGCCGCCCTTACTCACAACTTTCGTCACCGGGCAGCCCATATTGATATCTAAGAATTTTGGGCCGTAACTTTCTGCAACGGCCGCGGCCTTCGCCATGGATTCCGCATCTTCACCAAAAAGCTGGATCCCCACGTTTCTTTCACGCGGATGGATTTTTAGCATTTCAAGTGTGCGCTCATTTCCGTAATTGATCCCGTGACACGAAATAAGTTCTGAAACAGTTCCGCCGGCCCCAAGGTCTTCCATCAGCACGCGGTAAGGAATGTTACAGATTCCGGCCATCGGTGCGAGGATGAGCTTTGAAGAAAAATCAATGCGGCCCAATTTCATAGGGGTCGCATGAGAGCGGAAACTCTCGATCTTCTGAGATAGTTCAGGACTAAACGGGCGTGGATGATTCATTGCAGGAGTATATGTATAGGGAGCTTTATTGGTTGTAAATATGGCCCGTCATTATCTACAATTAATCCCTATGCAAAACTCCCCAAAACACGTGATTTTTGACTGCGATGGTACCCTAATCGATACCAGCAGTTCTAAATATAAACTCTTTCCTGGAATAAAAGAGCTGATCCTTGAGCTATCGAAGGATTGTATGCTTTACGTTTGGACCGCCCGTGGAAGGTCATCAACACTCCGCATTTTAGAGGACCAAGGTGTTCACCAGTATTTTGA
Organism: Halobacteriovoraceae bacterium; assembly: GCA_040376635.1. Taxonomy (GTDB): domain Bacteria; phylum Bdellovibrionota; class Bacteriovoracia; order Bacteriovoracales; family Bacteriovoracaceae; genus Peredibacter. The sequence goes on along the minus strand of JBEIQF010000413.1, from coordinate 737 downwards.
TAGCATCTCAACCATCGATGACACGTTTCCCAAGCCACACATTGCAGGACTTGTTGACCTCGTTGGGGCCACGCCGAAAGAGGCGATTTGTGTAATTGGCGACAGTTCAAACGACATGATCGGAGCAAAGAACTTTGGTGTTCTTGCGATCGGCGCTGTCTGGAGCATAGGGGCGTCATCAAAAGTTTTGGAAGAATCCGGCGCCGATTTCATAGTGAATCATCCCTCGGAATGTAGTAAGCTCATCCTCGCAAATCTAATAGGGGCCAACCATGTTTGATAATTTAAGTGAAAAGTTTTCGGACGCGTTCAAATCGCTTCGCGGAAAAAATAAAATCTCAGAAGAGAACGTTGAAGAAACCCTCAAAGCGGTTAAGACAGCTCTTCTTGAGGCCGACGTAAACTTCAAAGTTGTTAAAGAGTTCGTTGAAAAAGTGAAGACTGAAGCTCTTGGTGAAAAAGTTCTTCGTGGTGTTGAGCCCGGACAACAATTCGTTAAGATCATGCACGATGAGCTTGCTAAACTCATGGGTGGCGAGAATTCTGAATTAAATCTTAAACGTCCACCTGTCATGCCGATCCTGATCGTAGGTCTGAACGGTGCCGGTAAGACGACGTTCGCAGGGAAACTTGCCCTTTACCTTCGTAACAAAAACAAAAAAGAAGTATTCCTTATTCCAGCGGATAACTTCCGTCCGGCAGCTAAGGATCAGCTCATCACTCACGCTAAAAATCTT
>JBEIQF010000137.1:0-8245 GCA_040376635.1 Halobacteriovoraceae bacterium | reverse complement strand
GAATCCAGTTGTGCGTACGTCATCGTAGGCAATAGCAATAGGCAAAACAACGCGATGTTGCGAATCATTGTGACACTCCTTGTGTGATACTTGAGCGCAAGAGTTGCAAAATATCTGCCACTTATCTCGCGAAACATTTCAGGCACTAGACGCGGGACGCATTGTTACCGGTGCCATATTGATTTGACGATGCACTGAATACCTTGGTGAAATTGAGACTCAAAAAATTTAAGGAGATTTTCACATGCGTACTTTCGCCATCGCTCTACTTGCTCTTTCTACTTCTGCATTCGCTTGCCCGGATATCTCTGGCAAATACGCTGCTTGTCGCTCTTTGACTGGCAACTCTTCTGGCTCAACAGACATGGTGATCACTCAAACAACTTCAAACAAAATCACAACATACTCAGTCACTTCAACTGACGCTGAAACGAACGAGCGCTCGACTGAAACATTCAAGGCCGATGGTAAGACTGTATCTAATACTCAGACTGATCCTGATTCAGGCATGACTCTTCAGCTTTCTACAAACGTTTCTTGTGTTGGTACGTCAGCAGTTAAAATCAATATGATTGTTAACTTCAACGGTGAGCAGGCAGCAAACATCGTTCAGACAATTTCTAAGTCTGGTAAGACACTGACGATGAAAGCGACTGGAAATAATATGGGTGAGGAAATTAACGAAACTGTTATCTGCGAATAAGATAAAAAAAAAGGCTCCTTAGGGAGCCTTTTTTATTTGAATTTATGGTTTAGCGGCCGGCTGGCAAAGAACATCGGCACCGACTTCATTTAATGAATCAATCAGCACACCTTCAAGCTTCGCTTCAGAAGAACATGATTTAAGTACGACCTGATAACCAAGTGCACTTCCATCAAAACGAGTTTGCTTTCCAAAACTCCCGCACTTCACACGAGATTTCTCCAGAGGAATTTCAAGCTCAGAATTAATCACCAGACTTTCATCTGTGAGTTTAATTGTTTGCACGCCAGAAACTGCAACGTCTTTAAATTTACAGTCGAGGTTCTGTGCAAAAGCTTTTGTCTGCAAAGTAACGAGTAAAAAAAGTAGTGCCGAAGCTGTGATTAGCTTATTCATCTGTCGTCCCCCATAATGTGAGCGCCGGAATATATCTAAGAAATAACATAGTGATTTCACCAGCGTAATGAGTGCTTTTTGGCACCATGTATTTTTTCAGGGCCGTTTTGACCCCTCTCCAACTATGAAAAATCACAGTTTTATTCTTAACCTGAAGTTGTCCTTAAGCTTTTCCCGTCTTAAAATGGGGCATGTTTATCTACGACGAAACTTCACTCGCCTTCATTCAGAAATCAGAAATGTTCCTTAAGGAAATCCTCCAAAATTGTGGGATCACTGTAGGAAAATCGCGCTTTTTATTTGAGCGCTACTGGTTCCCTATAAATGTTGTTGTGTTCGAAGGTAAAGAGTTAGGACATTTCAATGCGCCTTATTTACAGATCGGCCTCAATAGAAAGCTGATTTATCTCGCGAAGGATTCAGTATTAAGAGACATCCTTAAGCATGAACTCGCCCACTTCCTAACGTATATTTTATTTAAGGAAGTCCGCCCACACGGTCCTGAATTTAAATCTGTGTGTGAGCGCTTCGGATTCCCGTCTGAAGTTGCAGAAGCAACAATGAACCTGGATCAATCAAATCTTTCTAAGGAAGGCGATCTCGTTTCTGAGCGCATCGTTGAAAAAGTGAAAAAGCTTCTTATGCTCGCGCAAAGTTCAAACGCTCATGAAGCGGAGCTCGCGACAATAAAAGCAAACGAACTTCTTCTTCGTCACAACATTGATTCGATCAAAGACCGTTCTGAACCGATCTATATGGACCGCGTTCTTCTTCGCAAACGCAAGGATACCAAAATCAGTGCGATTTATGCCATTCTCAAACATTTCATCGTGAGACCCGTCATCAGCCAAGGTCGGAACTCTTGCTGTCTGGAAGTTTCAGGTTCTCTCACAAACGTGAAACTTGCCGTCTACATTGCTGAATTTCTCGATCGTGAGCTTGATAATATGTGGGCCGAAGCAAAATCTGAGTTTGGTTTTCAGGGTCTACAGGCCAAGAACTCTTTTTACCTTGGAGTAGCTGAAGGATTCGATCACAAGATGCTGGCGACTAAAATGAAGTTTTCAGAGGCAGACCAGAAAGCGCTCACTGTTGTGGAGAAGAAGCTAGATATCGACACGAGGGCGATTTACCGTCGCCTCTCTTCGTCAAGATCTGGCCACCAGACAGACTATGAAGCTTCTTTAGCAGGGCATTCCAAGGGACTCTCCCTTACGATCCGCAATGCAGTGGAAGGACGCGGGAAGAATCTTTACCTCCCAGATCGTTAGGCGTAAGCTTTTTCCATGAAGAACTTCCTGGAAATTTTCCGCTCCATCAACAAGTACGACATTGATAACTCAATGAACTTTGAGATCGTTTCTCCAGGCAACATCATCTACAAGATGATCATCCAGGAAAAACATCTCTCAAGCCCGAATACGGCCCACGGAGCATCTATCGCGGGTTTCATGGACTGTGTGCTTGGATTGTCCGCACTTTCAGATGCGATCACAAAAGACAATCTCACTTCAACTGTTGAATTCAAAATTAACTACATCCGTCCGGTGAAACTTGGCGAAGAACTTGTCGGTACTGGCAAAGTTGTTCACAAAGGCAAAAGCCTCATCATCAGTTCAGGTGAAATCAGAGTGAACGGAGATCTCGTGGCCATGGGCCAGGGAACGTTCAACACTTATCCGTTTGCTAAGAAGGATTTTCTCAATGACTTTACATCCGCTGGCTAAAAAATCTCTCGTTCTGGGTTCCGCTCTTCTCGCTCTCGCTGTTTTGATCGGCGCATTCGGAGCTCATGGTTTGAAGAACATGGTTCTCCCTGAGAAGCTTGTGACATTTGAAACCGGCGTTCGTTATCACTTCTATCATGCTCTCGGATTATTGTTTGCAGGAATGCTTCAGCAGCAATTTCAGACTCTCAAGATGAATGTCACTCACTGGGCCTTCTTCGCAGGCGTTTTGCTCTTTTCGTTTAACTGCTATTTCTATGTCGTAACTGACATCAAGATGTTCGCCATGATAGTTCCACTTGGTGGACTTCTTTTCGTACTTGGTTGGGTTGTGATGATGGTTCAGCTCTTAAAGCTTAGGTAGACCGAATCCGCAGTTTTTCTTCAGATAAGAATCAAACTCTTCATCCGTAGGAAATTTAAATTCAATCGGTGATACATCGATTGGTTCCCAGAAATCTGCTTTCGGGCGACGACATTTCTGTCCAGTTGTTCCGTTCATGATCAGCACTTCGGCTGACCCTTTCAGACCATATTCCATATCGATTTTTACATTTTCAAACTGACCAAGCTCGGGAGATTGTCCGCGGGCATTCACCCGAAGAACAACACCTTTCCCCTGATATTTCAGATCAGCGTACTGACGTTTGAATCGATCAGGAGATACATCAACCGGGCCTTCAGTGAAAACACCGTCGACAATTTCTTTTGAATCTTTCTGGAACGACATCTTCTCTCCCGTTGGAAGAGTGACATCAATTGTTCCCGTAAGCTGTTCTACTAAGAACATATTCTTTCTTGGGAAGAACATGAAAACTGAATGCATGGTATGAGAAACCGTTCCGTTTGGAGCATCATCAATCTGCATAACAAGATTTTGTCTCGCCTGCTCCAGATATTCGAAACTAAATTCACGCTGAGAGTTTGGATTGCGACGATGATCGACGATTCTGTTATCGCCTAAATTCTCAAACGAGAAACCATCAGTTTTATTTTCCGGAGTTGCTGAACCACGAGTAACGTTGATTTCATCAACACTCTTGGATTCAAAATATTCATGGTTAAGTGGAGCAAGATCATTTTTTAAAGGAGCGACAGTAGTTTTTAGAGCAATTTCATTACTCATGACTTTTTCCTGCCAATCAACTCTCATCACGGCAGACTTACTTTTCACGCGCGGAAGAATCTGCGCTTTATAAATTCCCTGCTTCATCACAAAAGGTTTTGCTTCGATGTCTACACTTGATGAAAGAGTAAGATCGCTTGGATCGACATCAGTCAGGATGTTTCCATCAGCATCGTAGAGTTTCACCACGACAAACGTTGAATCCATCCCGCTTGCAAACAGAACCTGATCCTTCACTTCGCCTTCGATCTTCGCCACGACAAGATCATCGCGCGTAAGACTCGCGAGGTATCGCTTATAAGAAGAATACTTGTACTTCAGAGGGGCTTGCGCACAACCGAACATCAATAGAAGGATAAGAAAACGCATGCCCTCTTATCGACAATATAGGGATGAAAATGAAGGAGATTAGACTAATTTGGCCTCAGAACCGTAGACCCATTTATGTTGCTGGCCAATCACGCGGAAAGGGAGACCGAAGCTCTCGTTTAGCTGCACAACTTGCTGAAATCTGTTCATCGGAAACTCTTCGCCAGGCTCAAAACAAGGTGTGAGACACCAAGGTACCTGAGGAGTCATAGCGGTTTTTACGAAATGGAAAGCATCGTAGGTAGCTTCGAAGTCTTTCTTATCCGCCACCACGGCCTTCACCTGGGCCTTGAATCCGTACTCCTGGATGAACTTCAAAAGAAGGTCTTTTGATGTTCTCACAGTCGTTGAAGGAGTTTTAAAATCGTAAGAAACGAAATCCACCTGATCAAAAACTTCTTTCACAATTCTTGTGCCGGCAGCTTCGATATTGATCCAGTAACCGCGAGCTTTTAGCTCAGAAATAAGAACGAGAAGAGATGGAATATGAGACGGATGAAGTGGATCTCCACCAGTGATCGAAACTCGTTTGATGATCCCTTGAGAGAGTGTTTCCACCTTCTCCATCACATCATCAATCGTCGTTGTGAAAGCAGGATCAAAATCCCACGTTTCCTTAGTATCACAGTTCACACAACCAACATGACATCCCTGGAAACGCACGAAGATCTGAGGGATTCCAATATGGATTCCTTCGCCCTCGGTTGCCCGGTAGATGGAGTTAATAAGAAGTGTGGTCGTCATGGGGCGCGAGTATAGCATGGTGACCCCCTTAAGAAAACCCACAGTTTCAAGCACTTGACCTATTTGAAAAATTTACAAATTAGGGGCCTATTTTTACTATTAAGTCTGGGATATCCTTAGAATTACCCCTATAGGAAAGATATTTATGAAACATACAAATTCGCTATTAGGCCTTGGTCTTCTTACTCTTTTGGTAAGTTGTGGAGATGTCAGTTCCAACAATAAAATGGGTCAGAATCGTAATCCCGAAAGGTCGACTCCTGGAGTAGAAGGCTCAAATGGCGAGGATAATCTTCGTTCACACATCCACCGTGAGAAAGGTGCGACAGTCATTTCCTATGCTGATGAGATTTTAAAAACGATTGCGAATGATCTCTCAGTTAAAAGTTATCGAATCATTCCTTCAATGGAAACAGACTCAGAAGGTTCTTCAAAAAACGTCACAACAGTTACAGATAACGGTCGTCCTACAGTGACATGTGGAATGACTGATACTTTCTCAGGGATTGATGCCCGTATCACAGATTGTTTCCAGAAGAATGGAGACAAGGCATTGTGGGAAGGTTTCCGTTTTGCTTCAGCTGGTGAAGGAACGTGGAAACTTGTCGCACTCGATTCAAATACTGAAATCTGGTTTGACGGTCGTACCGGCATGGTATGGTCTGAAGTCAAAAAAGTGAATGATGTTTCTCTCTTCAACTGGTGCAAAGCTTCAGGCAACCAGGATGATGACTCAAATATTGGCGGCGTTGACTGTAATTCTCTTGCTGATAAAACTTCACTCTGTGTTGATTCATTAACAACAGGAATTGGTAAACAGATCCGCTGGCGCCTACCTACAAGAAACGACATGCTTCAGGCCGACCTGAACGGCATTCGATTTGTTCATAAGAAAGAAACGGCCGGAACTGGTCTCTGGACAGCAACGATGGTTGCCGGAGTGGCAGGAAGAACTGATGCCTGGATTTATAATTCTACGAACGGAACTCTTTTGCCTGCGCCTGTTTCTTCATCTCACTCAGTGAGATGTATTGGTACTCCTGATCGCTAATGAATATTGATGAAACTTACAAAAAGATTCTGAAAGAAATTGAACAGGGCCATCGCGGCCTTGTTCGTTTATCAAACGATGAACTGGAAGAACTGAATGAACTTCTGGGTCGTCAGGAAAATCTCGAACAAGTTCTCTGTGTAGTTGAGCACTCCTCTTCCCTCTTCAACAAATTTGAGAAAAACCTCCTGAAGACCCTGAACTCACCGGTGGCAGACAATCTCATCATTTTTGCCCTGAACTGCGCCAGAAAGCACATCGTTGAGGCCAGATTCCAGAAGGGCCAGCGCCTGGACTATGAATTTTTAGAAACTCTTAAAACTCTCATCCATCACAAAAATCCCGAGGTAGTTGAGTGGACTCTTCGATTGATCGAAGGTTGCGGGAATCAGGGTATATATTTTCTGCGGGAATTTGATAAAATTAAACCAGCCCCATGGAAATGGTTTAATTCCCACCAAAGGGCCGTGAGAGAAATTATCACTCTCCTCGAAAGAAGATGGAGTCCCCTTGAGAAGTCCAACAAATCCTAGTTTCGATCCCAATCGCGCTCTTGATGTCATCAAAGAAATTGAGAATATGGCGGGAATGCCGAACTTTGACCTCGAACAGAGAGAGGATATCAAGGTCCAGATTCGCGTGAATGAAACTGTTCCCCCTGCTATGTTCAAGCCGGATCCACTTATCCCCGGTGGCTATATTGCAAATTCCCTCACGATCAGAGCTATGAGACCTGACATTTTTGTGCTGGGTGATTCGCTGGAAGATTTTTCCGCTCCCATCCAGTGCGCCTGCGGGGAACATCTCGACGTTCAGTTCTGGAAGTTTTGCCCATATTGCTCTAGGGAAATAAAACCCTAGTTTTGACTCTGTAAGAAAATCAGTCCACAATTAAATCATGCTAATGGTTCAAAAGTTCCATTCGATCCACGAGATCGATACGGAATTCATCCCTAATATCGAAGTCCTTCTTCAGGAGGACGTCGCGAGTTTCGCAACTCTGGTGCAACGTCATGACGGTGCTCCCGAAGGTTGTGTCTTCACCTATTTTCTTTTCTTCGGGCCAACTCAAAATACTCCGATTGGTTTTGCTCAACTTGCGCTTAAGCCTGTGCCTAATTTACTTCCCTGGCACAAAAAACTTAAATTCTGGAATAAGGATCACCTTCACTGGAAACAAGTGACATGGGAAATCGGCGACGGTAGTTCAGGCCTGTGTGTTTTCGATCCAAAGTATGCGCGATCTGGAAAAGAAAAAATCCAGGAACTCATCAAGGAATATGAAAAACGTCCGGACATCATGGCCGAAGAATTATACTGCCTGAAAGGTCTTCAGGAATTTTCGATCGGATGGACTGAAGAAAATAAGTGGTCGAAAGAAGCTTACGTTCTTGAACCACTTCCGAAGGCGTTTAAGACTTACGAAGATTATTTGAAGAGTCTCGATAAAGAAGTTCGTGATCACGTGAAACAAAGCTGGAAGAATTTAAATCAGAAAGGTCAGATCGAACTTGGTGATTACCCTTCTCCGCTTGAAACACCTAAGACACTTCCGATTCCGTCTGCTCAGATTGATATCTGGGCAAAATGGGGCGCGCAAGTTCTGACATTCGAGAAAGACCTGAAAGTCCTCGGATGCCTGCTTGTTCTCAAAGGTAAAAACGGAAATGTTTTCTTTGAGCCGTTTCCATTCGAACCGGAAGGCGAGGAACTTGTGAACGATGAACTCTACACTCAATACGCTCTTCTTAAATTTTTTGAAATGCAGGATGCACGCAAGTGCCACCTGATGAAGTTCGGTTCGAAACTTGTTTTCGAAGACAAAAATGACCTGAAGTTTTTCCAGTCTCAAGGCTTTCAATTAAAAACAGTTGTTCGCCAGTTTCAGTCGCGTCTGAAAGAACTGACCGCTCCTCTATGACTCCCAATGAATGGATTCTTGAAGTTGTAGATTCGTTTTATCAAAAAGCAAAAGTCGATATCTTAATCGGCTACCATTTTCGGGTCATCACAGATTTTGATTCTCACATTCCCCGCATCGCTACATTCTGGGAACTTCAGTTACTTGGAAAACCATCACGAAAAGTTGATCCACCCTTTGATATGTTCAACATCCACCTCCCACTCCT
>JBEIQF010000070.1:0-12064 GCA_040376635.1 Halobacteriovoraceae bacterium | reverse complement strand
TTAGGGAAGCTTCCCACAAACGGATCATTCATTTTGTAGTTTTTAAGAAGAGTTCTGATTTTACGAACGAGAATCACTGACCAGTCATAGTCGAGTTTTGAATCCACGAGAATATCAGGAGACTTAAATGAGTTCGCACTCACCTGTCCCGCGATTAAAGTTCCTGCTAAAAAGAGTCCCGTCCACTTGATCATAATTATCTCTGATTTGGGTTCTTCGAGTTAAATTTAATATCCACGATATCCATATTCAGCATGAGGTAAGCATTCTGATTAATCGAAATCGACTTAGGCTGGAAGATCACTCCTGATTGGTTCAGGAATTTTGTCAGATCAACGCTATAAGTTTTGTTCACGTGTTCCTGAAGTGAGTCTTTAAGTTCTTCCATAACTCCGTCCTTCACTGTTTCCGTCATATCAGGAACGTTTGAAGGATAATTAAAACGGTTTGGAAGATTCACGTAATTGAATGGTGAGTATACTTTAAGATCGAGTCCAGTCCCGCCATTTGGAAGTTTTTTAATGATGGGAGCAACAGCAACTTCGATCGGGAAATAAATCACCGAATCATTGTTATTACGCTCAAGCCAGGCAGCAATTTTGTTCTTGAACCATGACTTCACACCCTTTGATTTAATTTTCTTCAAGTCAACCTGAGCGTTAACGACTGCAACGAATGCTCTTTCATTCTGGAAGTGTAATTTAACACTTCTGATTGAAAAGCCCGGCACAGGAGAGAGAGCTTCGAAAAGCTCCTGGAACAAATGAGTTGAGTTCGCAACATCAAGTGCACCATTGATAAGAGGTTCAGAGATGGCCATTGAGATATCATTGTTTCTTTGAGCATCAAGATTGAGAGCTGGAAGCTTGCGGTTCGAGTTTCCAAGCGAGTTACGGACATTGATCTTTCTGTTGTTAAGCATGAAACTCACTAGGCCAGAAAGTTCTACGTCTTTATTTCCAGGAGTCGCGATTTTCTTGAGAGAAATTCCAAGCTGGGCATTACGGATAATTTCAGAGATCTGACCCATGAGGTTTGCCATAGGATCAACCTGAGGCAATGTCTGATAAAGCATCACGGGAGGACGAACATATGTGCCATCGGCAAGGTTATAAGTCTTGCGGGCATCAAGGAATTCATCAAATTTCGCGAGATTGTTATTATCTTTTCTATAAACTTGGTATGAAGTCGCAACTGATTTGTTCACGAGATAAACGTTGATCATCTCAGCAACGTCATTCGCCACAAAGTCACCAGCGAAAGCAAGAAGCTTCTTCGCTAGGAATGATTTGCGTTTCATGATCTCGCCTTTAAGACGAGAAGTATCAAGTTCAGTTTCCTGGCCATTGATAACGATGGCAATGCGAGGGATATCAATTGATTTGAAGTTGATGTCGAGACCTGGTGCCTGTTTATCATCAAGATTTGAATCTACTGAACGAACTGTTACGCGTGCTACCTTACCGTCTGTTTTAAGACGAAGAACGATCGTAAGAACAACAGGACGGGAAACAGTTGTGATTTTAAGCTGGTTCATTGTTGCTTTGAGACCAGAACCACAATTTTTTGTATTACGTTGTTTGTTTTCACATAAAGATAGCTTCGATCCGTTAACCACTATCTGTGGAAGGTTCAGTGAGAGTCTTAGATCAAAACCAGTATCTGAAGAGTTAAAGATCGTTGCCTTTAAGCTTTTAGAGTCGACTGAACCGCTAAGTTTAATTTCAGAAGTATTGAAGTAAAAATCAAGATCACGGTTCATATTGAGATCACTGATCTCGTTTACAACCGGAATAATAGGATTCGAAAGAAGCTGTGATTTAGGAATGGTGAATTTATAGATGTTTTGAGGGATCGAGAAGGTCCTGCTCTCTTTAGTCGCAGTATTGTACTGAACCGCCATACGGAGGATTTTCATGATTCCTTGTTCATTTAATCTCAAGGCCATTTGTTCCTGGGCGAACAATTGTCCTGAAAAAAGTGAAAGAATCAGCGCCAGTTTCCACGACTTCATGGAAGCTCCTCAAAAATAGGGTTTCCAGTCTAATAAGCAATCCCGGGGCCAAAAATGGTGTCCATTACAAGAGGAAAGGCTGGAAATAGTGTCTAAAGTTTAGACACCCTGTAAGAAGTTTGGACTGTTGAAAATGTTGCGAATGAACCGATAAGCCTAAGGGAGAGATATGAAAGTAATAACTTTAATCCTAATACTTATTTCCATGCCAGCTTTCGGGGTCAGCGTTACATCATTTGAATCTTCAAAAATGTACCGACTAGAAGGTTCGTTTCATCGAAATTTTTTTGTATTCAATAGAAAAACGAATAATGTCCAATCGATTGAAATAAAAAACAAGCATGACATGGTAGATGGTGCCCAATATTCAGTATGCCTGAAATTTATCAAAGACTGTCACATGGAATGTACGGCAACTGTTTCAGGGAAACCCAAATTTATCTCACCAGACATTTCACCTGAACTTCTCTCTCCAGACGAAAAGGGGGCCTATGCGCCGGCTGATAAAACTCAGTGCCCTTAGTCTGTTTTTCATTTCTCAGAATGCATTGGCAGGACAAAATTGTCTCATCATCCTGATTGGTGGTGCGAAAGAATGGCCTACACTCTTCATTCCTACTTTATCGACAGACATTTCAATTGATGTTGATGCGGCCGCAAGGCGAGAAGCAAAACGTACTGGATGTCGCGTGATCTCTGGTGCTAATCAAAGCGAGAATGAATTCAAAGAAATGATTAAGAAAGCTTCTAAACCTCCCTATTTCACTCCAGGTACAACAGTTCACTTATCATTTACAGATCATGGAACTCCTCAACCTGGAAACGGAAAAGGTTCTCTTTACATTGGAAAGGGAACAGCTATCCAGAATCAGGATTTTGCAAAGCTTTTGACAGATAATTTTCCACAAGGCTCACGCTTAACCTATGCTACGAATATTTGCTGGGGAAGTATGACGGAAATGGTTACGGCGTTTAATCTAGATTCTAAGTTCGACATTTGCGGAGGAACTTCCACTCATCCGGATCATTATTCATGGAATGCCCGTAGACTAAATAGAGATTCGTCTGTGACGACTGGACCTTATACAGCTGTTGGATTATCCAATGCTGCAGATCAGATGGATAACGGTCAGAAAGCACCATCCGTTGTCAGTTTCCATAAAAATGCAAAACTAGGCGACATTAGTAACCTCATACGCATACCCGGATTTATCAGTTCAACAACTTTTGCACGCAGTACTTTAAAAACAAAAAAATCCAGAGCAGAAGTAGATCAGTATCCTCTTCAAGCGCTTTTTAATTTTAGAGTCTCCCCGGTTGAGGCCGAAAATCTTCTTCGAGGTATGGGACTTCAAAAGATGAAGTCAGATATCTTGAAAACAATGTCTCCTTCGGCCCAGGATAATTGTCCACCCAACCAGCATGGCCCTTTTCACGATTTTCTTGATGACTTCCGAGGCGTTTACGAACGATTGACAGAGATAGTACCGGATAATCTTCCGGAGCCTTATAAATCACAAGCTTTGCAAAGCTCTAGATGGCTCATGGCGAATAAGGATAGCCTCGCCCTTCATATGGCAGCTTTTATAAAAGCTAAGGCGGATTTCTGGGCCAAAAACAAGGCCCGTGCGAAAGACCCTAAACAATCGGGTGCTTTAATAGCCGAATGGGAGTCATTAGAATCGAGTCTCAAAAATCCCCTCACCAACTACCTCTTTCACATGAGAAACCTTCAGGAATCCAAGACAGTAGCAGACTTTTTGGTATCTGCTACTCATGAGGAGAAGGCCCGTTTTCAAAAGTTTCTTGCCTGTGAAAGAAGGCCCGTACTTTAGACACTTACATCTGTAAGATTTTAAATGTTGAACTTGCACAGCACTTTAAGTTTTATAGGTGAATGAAAAAAATCCTGATTCTGTTGTTGTTAATGACCTTCAATGTTTTCGCCCGCGAATGGGAGACGGTTTATATTCCCGATGCAAATTGTGGAGATGGATTGCCCTACAAAGTGTTTGTAAAACCAGGCAAGAAAACAAAACTTGCAATTGAGTTCATGGGTGGTGGGGCATGCTGGAGTCTTCGCACATGTTGGGGCCCGACACTTACAACTTGGATTCATCCGATCCCAAGTCTTCCTGCCTTCAGTTATCTAACAACCGATGAATCTCCGATTGAAGATCACACATTTGTGTATTTCCCTTATTGTAATGGCGATGTATATGCAGGCAATCATTCTACCAGATACCTACCTTTAAAAAATACTTATCATGAGGGGAAACGGAACGTTTACCTGGCACTAGATCATCTTAAAGAAAATAGAAAAGTTGATTTTAAAAAAGCAAATTCAGTTATTATCTACGGCTCATCTGCTGGAGCAATTGGATCACTTCTTCATAGGAAAAAGATTGAAACATACCTAAAACCCAATATTAAAAAACTTCTCATCGCGGATTCTCCAGGTCTCCACTACGGTAAAGATTTTTGGAAAAAATTTCCTGACGAATTCATTGCTGATTTCAAAGATGCCTTTGCTCCAGTTGGTGTAAAAGTGAATGTAAATGAAGGATTGATTGCGCCTCAATTTAAAAACTATTGTAAGAACGCGACAGATTGGAATATTGGATTTATTCAGACCACTCGTGACGTAATCATGTCCAAGATGTTTGGAGAAATTTCACAGGATGAACATCGAGATCTGGTGCTTGGACCTAAAGGGATACAGAACACATTGAAGAATTCCGAGAACTGCTCGACTCATATATCAGAGGGAATAGGACACATGCTTCTCATTCTACCTGATGTTGCAAAAGATAGCTTTGATATGAAAACTGGTGAGTCAGCAAAGGATTATGTAGATCGATTGATTACGGAGTCTGGGATTTAAGCATTTCACCTTTCAGTTCATGCCAGAGATGGGAGTCTTTTTTCTTACAGAGAAGCTCCCAGCGATTGAATTTTTCAACCATCGCCATAAGTTCTTCACTCTTCCAAAGTTTTGATGTGCTCTGAAGATCTTTATCATATTGAGTGAGACGAGGTTTCTGAGCAAGATAACTCGTGTCCGCCATCTTGATGAGATGACCCTGCATGAAACCAAAAAAGCCTCTCATCTTTTCGAAGTCACCTTCCAAAGCGACAAGCTTCTCGTAAAAATCTTTATTCTTCTTTCTCGCAATCATTGAAGCAAGCTGGAACTGATCAAGCTTTTCAAGCGTCAGGAGTTCTTTAACATCATTCACACTGACTTCTTTAGCATCAGGATAATTGAGTTTAATCAGACAGCAAGAGTTGTAGAAAGTACCAAGGTTATTTTCAAGAGCATCAAGCATCCACGTTTTCGCTTCATAGCTTAATGGAAGACGAAGATGATTGCAGACGAAATCTAAAAGTTTATTGAGTTCCCAGAATGGCGGAGACTGGATCACAAGGGTTGAGATTTTCCCTTCTTTGACAAGTTTCTTCCATCCAGCAAGTTCATTCTCATAACTCAGAAGAACAAATCGACCTGTGATATCCGCTTTCACTAACTGTTCAATGGAATCAGCGTGTAGATCGTGTGCCTGATGAATGAAGAAGTTTTCTGTATTCCCGAAAAGACTCAAGGCCTGAAACTCTTCTTCGATCCAGTTCTTAGTCACTTCCCCCGCCATCTTGTAATGGAGAACTTTGTCATCCATACCACGAGTGAGGAAGTCTTTTACAAGCTTGAGAGCAATGGGATCAAAGGTATTGAGAGCAAGAAGACCTTCCTGATTCTTCAGGAGGTCACGGTTACTCGCCGAAAAGAAATCCCAGATTTGCCACTTAGAATGCATACAGAATCATGTCTCTGATATTAATCGCGGCTTGATCAGCAAGATTCTTATAAATCTTTCTCTGAACACCGGCGTTCTGAGTTGCAACGACTTGCGTACCATTTGTCACGGCACCACTGTCAGTTGTATCAAGAACCTCACGTGTATAATTCATACGGAGTGGAATGAGTTCATTGAAGATAACTTTCGATGTTGATTTGATCTGATCACCAATTCCTGATTTAAGAAGTGCGAGTTCTTCTTCAGTCGGTTTTTTAATCACGATCACATGCAGGTAAACCTGAACATCAGATGTCGCAGGAATATAAAATTTTTGTCTATCGTTACCAATAGCATTTGGAGCTTTTAACTGAGCGACTCGAAGAGAAGTAGGCTTAACTGTATCTGCTACTTTTTCCGGAGTTTTGATAATGCCGATCATGAGGGCATCAGCATTCTTATTGTATCCGTTGTTTAGGCGAAGACCGCTGAACGCAGTAAGCATCCTGTAAGTTTCACGCGTAAAATCAGCATGCACTTCAGGCATGTTGGAATAATTGTAAAACATCGGTACTGAAAGTGACTGAATTCCGTATTGAGAAAGCGGATTTTCCTGTTGGGAAAACCGGTATCCACTGCACCCGCAAAGTACCAATAAAATAAGAATCCTAAGCATGATAAAAGCTATATCATGGACAAGAAGGAAGAGCTAGGTTACAGGTAGAAATCATGTTCAAAAAAATCGACTTTAAAGGCTTAAATTACAAGGAATTGGAGAGATACGACTCCCATGACCTTAAGCGCGAAAATCTTCAGTCGTTTTACCAGACATTTGATTTTCTGGACCTCGTGACGAAGTGGCCTGATATTATCGGCCCTGCCCTCGCCAAAGTGACGTCCCCTTTAAAGATCAAAGGCGACTCACTCATCATCATGAGTAAGCACGCGAGTTACTCGCAGAATATTTCCTTTCTTTCGGAAGAAATTAAGCAAAAGATTTTTGTTCTTTTCCCGCAATTAAAACCGGTAATTAAGAAACTCAATTTTCAGACACAAGAAAGTTATTTCAATGAAGTAAAAGCGAATGAAGAACAAGTGGCGAAAACTGCTCCACCGAAATTCCATCCGCAGGATCCAAAATTTAAATTATTAAAGCTTGAAGCTGAAAGAATTTTTGCTGATGTCATTGATCCGGAACTCAAACAAATTCTGATCTCAATTTTTATCCAGTCTCGTTAATTCTACGAAACATAGTCCATGGTCATTATTCATGTGAAAGCTATGACCTTTTAGCTTTTTCAAAATAAGATCATTCTTTTTAAAGACCATGAAGGCCTTACCGTCAGGCGAGAGACTTGATTCAATCAAATCCAGAAGAATATCCCAGTTATCTTTCACAAAAGTGCGGGCCTGATGCTTTCGTTTATCTGCACTTGGATGGCCATGTCCCGGAAGGAAGTATGGCGGGTTACAGACAATCAGATCGTACTCACGAAGTGGTTTCCACTCTCCGAAGGTACTCATGACAACAAGAGGATTCGTTTTCACCTTCAGCTGGGTCGACAGGTTCTCCTGAAGATGAATCAGGAAATCTTCCTGCATCTCAAGCAGGGTCAGCGATTCCGGAGAATAAAAGTTAGCGAGTTCAATTCCAAGAATTCCTGCACCAGCGCCAAGATCAAGGATATGTTTCGCCTCTTTGATATGAGTTTCAATCCATCGAACGAGTTTAAGCGAGTCTTCATTGAACCTGTAAAAATCCGGCTGTGAATAATCGCTCGGAAGATTAGTCATGGATGATCTGATCCGCTGTTTTAGTCACAAGCTCAGTACTGATATCCCCAAGCTCGATTAACTTATACAAGGCCATCATGAATGAATGATGATCATCGAGGCTTGTTTTCAGATAAGGTCTTCTGCCAGGTAAGAAACTCTTCCCTGATTTTTTGTTGAATTGATCGGCCAGCTTTTCATTATCCATCAGATAGATAAACCAAAGCTGGTCTTCTTTCTCTACTCTCAGTAGTTCAGGATCAAAAGCGTCCGAGACAAGCGGATCGATATCAAAGAAGGCCCATGACCAGTAAGACTGCTCATCCAAAGGAATCTTTTTCAGATTACGAAGGGATTTCATTCTTCTTGGTTCACTTAAATTTGAGAGTCGTAAGTAACGAACAAATTGCGGAGCAAGGCCCTCGATGAATTGAAGATTGAGTTTTGATTCAACTTCACTTGTATCTATGTCATCGGCCATGGCGACGAGACTTTCATCGTTATAGAAACTCTGAAGATACAACCCAAAGAGTTCAAACGTTCTTCTGTCAGCTGGATGTTTTCCAATTTTCGTAAAAATCTGTTGGGCCTGCTCGACAGCGAGCTTGTGGTACATAGATCCCCGCAGGCCAGTGCGTTCCCAGTTCAATCTCGGTGCCGCCGCCATGATATCTCTCAGGATATTATCCGAACGGGCCACGTTACCGATCATCAGATACAGATACGATTTCAGAATTTTTTCACCAATCGTGTCTTCCGGAATCTCATTCAGGCTCTTGATAATCTCATTTTTAATTTT
This sequence comes from Halobacteriovoraceae bacterium, assembly GCA_040376635.1. Lineage (GTDB taxonomy): Bacteria > Bdellovibrionota > Bacteriovoracia > Bacteriovoracales > Bacteriovoracaceae > Peredibacter. Next base: position 3,684 of record JBEIQF010000070.1, on the reverse strand, counting down.
TGAATCAGTAATGAGATTAAACTGAGAATTGATAATCTCCATCAGAAACGTGCGCTTCTGAAGTTGCTCAGGCTTTAGTGGTTTACTTGCCGCCACCCACTTCATCCATCGTTTCACCGGGTGAGTTTCTGAAAGCTTCAGAACGCAGTCGCGAAGACTGATCATGAATTTCTCATTAATCACTTCAGGTGGATAAAGAATGACTGCGAGTTGATAGATGTCGTTATTGAGGTCCTGGCAGGTCATAACGGTGATATCGAAAGAACTTATGACCTTGAATCCATCCAGACCGATAGACGGTTTAAAAACGATTTTCTCGAATGGAATCTGGCCCTCTAAGAGCTTTTTTTTTTACCAGGAATGTCTTCCTGTGCATGCGCTGGAGCTATGATGCTGAAGGAGCTTGTAATCTCGCCCTGAAAGAGTGATTCAATGATCGACTTTCTAAAGTAAACAAGGAGGAGTAAAACGACAAAACCAAGAAGACCGGCATACTTAATAAAGTTTTGTTTCTTAAGAGGCTTCTGGATTCTGGCAGAACGAGGCTTTGCAACTACGTTATTTTTTTTTTTCGTTTCGGAAGAAACAGATTCTTTTGTAACTGGTGATTTATGAGATGGTGCCGGTATATCCGGGATCGGAGGAGTGGCCGGTCCGCTTGCGGGTGCCGGTTGTTTCAGCATAGAGAGATTCAGTCCGCCAACCATTGTGATGTCTTCGTTGGGTTGTGAATGATTGTTACTGTGGATACCCTGAGTTAAAACATCTTTTGCTTCAGAGATGGGATTAAATGTCTGAAACTCATTTCCAGTAAGGAAACGTTCAACCATATCGTCTTCACGGATAAAGAACCAATAGCCATTACCACAACAAACTTCATCATCCGGCTTGATTGAACCATTCTTATATAGCTCAACAACCTTCTCCTTCGAGATAGGCCCGAGTATATGATTAGATTTAGTTCTGATCAGCCAGTTTTTATCCATAAATTATCGTGCAAAAATACCAATGAGGGCCGCGAGATCCTGGTCAGTAAATCTAAGACCAAGGGAGATCGTAGCACTTTGTTTTCCGTCCTTAGAGATTAAGTCCTCACCCGCCACACGTGCAAACAAAACATTCCAAATTTTTGCTTCAGTGTAAAGACGAAGATTCGGCCCTGCGTCTTTCTGATAATCGAACAATTCCATACCTGTACGGATACCGAAATCAGGAATGAAGTAATCTGCACCCACACCACCGGTCGACTCGATCAAACCGGCACGTAGACCGAATCTTTGAATGCGTCGTCCAATCTGGAAGTTGATTTTGAAACCTGATTTATTAATCTTACGAGTAGAAGTCTTCGTTTCAGCTCCACCATTCGTAGATGTGTAAGTATCTTTCTTCGTTTCTGTCTGTGGACCAAAATCGTTTGTCACGATACCGAGACGGAAGAAACGCTCAGGCGCCGGGTAGATATCAAGGTCAAATCGAGTATCAGAACCAGTTCTAGTGTTAGCACCAGTTGAGAGACCGATATCTGCTTCAATGTTATTGATACGGTTGACGAGACGGTTAACAGAAGAAAGCGTTTGAGAAACCTGATCCACGACTGCGTCGTCACGAAGAAGTTTACCAACAGTACCTTTACCGTCCTTAACGTCAGCAACAATTGTCTTTAAGTCAGCAACCGTTGAATCAACTTTATCCAGGATAGGGCCGATCTTTGAGAGGTCTGCCATGAGAGAGTCTTTCTGGTATCTGTCTGTCTCGTGAGCAAGGTTAGATGAAAGAGCTTCGATATCATCGATGATCTTGTTCACTTTCTCTTCGTTGTTATCAGTGATGCGGCGAAGAGAAGCAGTGACTTCGTTGATGTTCTCAACAATCTGCTTAACCATGTTTCTGCCCTGATCATCTCTCAGAGCTTCTTTAATACCTTGTGTGATTTCTTTTACGTCTTTAAGAACAGCGCCTGCATCTTTTGCAAGACTATCAAGTCCTTCACCACCAGAGGTCGGAACCATTGAGCCTTCAGCAAGACGATCGCCTTCCTGAGTACCAACATCCATATCAATGAATTTATCACCAAGAAGACCCACGCTCTTGATTTTCATTTTTGCAGACGGAGTGATTTTAATTTTCTCGAGAATTTCAAAAGTAATCATCGCCTGATTACCTTCGAGTTCGATTTTTTTGATTTTACCTGCATTGATACCAGCAACTTTAATGGGAGTTTTTTCGAAAATTCCCGAAGCATCAGCGAGCATTGTTTTATATTGGACATGCTTTCCAAAACCAGATTGGTTTTGCGTGATCTTCAGTGACATCACCACTACACTGGCAATTGCCGCCAATGTTAAGAGTCCTACTTTCAGTGGGTTCAAGAATTCTACTCCATCAAAATTCAATAACACTAACTATCGGTTATTAATATGATGATAAACGATTCCGGCTATAACTCAAGGAATTGTCTGATGACAGGATTTTCCGATTTTTTGAACGTCTCCACATCTAAATGCTCAACTACTCTTCCCTTCTCCATGAAGACGATATAGTCCGAGTATTTGAGTGTGGCATGAATATCGTGAGAGATAATAATAGAGGTAAAACCGCGATGTTCATTCTTTCTGTGAGTATCTCTCATCAGATCATAAACAGTATGTGTTGTAATAGGATCAAGACCTGAAGTCGGCTCATCATAAAGCATGATGTGCGGATCGAGTGCCAGGCCTCTTGCAAGCCCCACTCTTTTTCTCATACCACCCGAAAGTTCAGATGGCAGTCGCTTGGCCGCAACGTCTGAAATCCCAACTGACGATAGAAGACCCATGACTTTATCAAAGATCTCTTTTTCATTCATTTTTGTGAACTCCCGCAAAGGGAAGGCCACATTTTCATATGAAGTTAAAAAGTCGAAGAGGGCCGCATATTGGAAGACCATGCCGAAGTTTCTTCGAAACTCACGAAGCTCCAGCTCACCAAGTTTGTTAATGACTGTATCAAGAACAATAACATCGCCTTCCGTCGGATCTACAAGTCCCATGATGTGTTTCATGAGAGTCGTCTTACCTGCACCCGAGAAACCAAGCACAGTTGTGATTTTTCCGCGATGAATACCGAAGTTCAGGTTATCAAGAATAGTTGATTCGCCGAATTTCTTCGTGAGTCCTCTGAACTCAACTGAATACTTCGATTCGCTCATAGAATTTTCGCCAGGAAACTTGTTAAGAAGAAGTCGACTACAAGAACTGTAATCATCCCCCAGACTACTGCCATGTTTGTTCCCTTACCTACACCTTCAGCACCACCAGTTACATTAAACCCGTGATACGTACCGATGATACCGATAAGATATCCAAAGACAGTTGCCTTGATGAGACCTTCAGCAACCATGCCGAGTCTCATGAAGTCAGAAATTTTTTGAGTATAAAGAATCTCATCGATCTGAAGAACTTTTACACCAACAAGCCAAGACCCACCATAACCGATGAGAAGGAAAATTCCTGATAGAAGAGGAAGAGACAACATCGCACCAAGAATTCTTGGTACAGCGAGGTACTGATAAGAGTTGATTCCCATTACTTCCAGAGCATCAATCTGCTCTGTCACTTTCATACTCCCGATTTGAGCTGCCATCGCAGCTCCACATCGACCAGCAACTACAAGTCCTGAAAGCACTGGTGCAAGCTCTTTTGAAAG
>JBEIQF010000296.1:0-4306 GCA_040376635.1 Halobacteriovoraceae bacterium | reverse complement strand
CATAATCTATTAATGACGATGGCAGGAGATTCGACCTTCAGACCTGACTTCAGGCCCAGGTGGCGGCCGGCATACAATGTATCGGGAGTCGATGGGATAACATTGGCAAAAATTACCTGATCAAGAGTATCGGGAGAAATCTTGGTCTCTTCTAATAGTGCTTTTGTGGCACTAACTGCGAGATCTACAGGGGTTAGACCACCGAGGCTTCCGCCAAACTTACCAAATGGCGTACGTTTTCCCTGAACTATGAAAACTTTACGAGTGGGGTGACCCATCATTTTTTGCCTGCCTTGTGAGAAATCGTCTTACTTCGATATGATAATGAATAATGCCATGAAAGGCATTAGCTTTTAGAAAAGGAAAAGTTGTCTATGTCAGACTCATCAGCAATCCAAAATCAAATGGCCCGTACTCAGGAAGCTATGACGAAGCGACAGACTTTCGAATTGAGAAAGTTGGGCAATGAGTACGAAACTGAAGTTAATCAGACTCGCGAGAAGAATGAAAAAGAAGTCGCGAAGATCAAAAAAGATTACGAAGTTGAAATCAATAAAGAGAAGACTGAAGCAGAAGTAAAACTCTCTTCTGTCAGAAACAAGTATTCTAAGAAGATCGAAGAGGAAACTCAGAGATTTGAAAAACTTCTCACTGACCTGAAACAATCTCAAGGTGATCGTCTTGCAGAAATGCAGATGAGTAATGAGCAGCAGATTGTTAACCAGGAAACTAAGCACCGTGAGTATCTAGAAAAAGCTCGCCAGAAATTTGAAGAAGAAAAAGCTAAGCTCGAAGCTTAGTCTTAAGTTACTATAGTCCCCTTACATCTCAATCCAGGAAGGAGAATAGATGAGTCAGAAGAATGCAGAGAACGGTGGAATCTTTATTAACGGTAAGAAGCAAGTTATTGAGCTTCTCCAGAAAATGGACGCCGGAGATAAAGCACGTTTATTAAAGAATCTGCGCACTCGTAATCCTTCACTTGCAAAAGAACTTACTGAATCATGTATCTCGTTTGAAAGTATCTGGGATCTGGATGATGAATGTCTGAAGACTGTGGTTTCTCAGATTCAGCCGGCGATTCTTGGACTGGCACTCAGCCTTGTTCATGTTAAGAATCAGCGTCGTGCTTTATCACTTATTTCACGTGAACAAGCTCTAAAAGCTTTCGATATCATGCAGAAAGACCTGACATCAAATCGTAATGAGTGCTTCCGCGCTCAATCTAAGATTCTTGATCTAGCTGTTAACCTACATAGAAACAGAATTATTCAGTTCTATTAGGCCAGTAGCTTCTTAAAATCGATTTCGACTTGAGAATTGAATGTTTCTTCACTAATGATTGACGGGTGAATCATTCGGTTCTCAGCGATGAGATTCGACGTATTCTGAAATCGCGTAATCATCGTAGTAGTAAGTTCAGCGAGCCACTCAGGTGCCTTGCTGAATACTTGCTTGAAACTAAAAGAAGTCACTTCTAAAAGTTCCGTATTCGCCATTGAAATTGCAGAGTAAGTGTAAACGAGGTCTTGAATCATGGCAGACTCGCCGATGATGTCACCCTCTTTCGCGAGGAAAACCGGGATCAGGCGATCTTTTGAGGATTTGAGGCAGAGAACTTCTCCGGCCTTAACCATAAACAGTTTATTGGCCTTGGCACCTTCTTTAAAGATGACCTGACGATAACCGATATTAAGTTTTTCCATGCAAAAATTCCTTTTTGATTCTTCCTTCTAATAGCGTACCAAATCTTAATCCATAAGTGGAAATAGTTAATTCCTTAACCAGAAGCCTATGGATGATGTGATACACGAGATGAAGACCACCACGGATACTTTGCGAGCGTTTTTGAAGGAAAGGAAACTCTTCCTGGAACTTTTCAGGAGAAGTGTCAGAGTACTTCTTGAATAGATTATCAATATCCTCGGATTTAAGAACCAGGCCATGAACATCGTCTTCCACAAACTCTTTGCGCTGAAGATGCATGTTTCCTAGCGAAGTCACGGTTCCGGCAACACAGAACAGGTCTTTTGCCTGGAACTTATCAATCTCGTTTCTGAAATCGAGGAATACTTTCTGGAGGTTCTGAACGAAAAGTTCATCGGAGAGCCACTGAGTGGAACGTACGGCCCCAATCGGCATACTGATTGATTCAATAATCTGATCGTTTTTAGTGTTTACCTTGATGAGTTCTGTTGAAGCTCCACCAATGTCCATGATCGTAATCACTTCATTTTCAAACTTCGTATCGAAGAGAATACCTTTCGTTGAAAAATAGGCTTCTGCTTCTGAGGTGATGATGTTGATCTTAACACCAAGTTCATCCTGAATCTTCTGGAAAAACTCAGGAGCATTTTGGGCAACACGAGCTGCTTCTGTCGCTGTTGCAATGATCTTGTCGCGAGGGACTTCATTGCGGTCACACTCTTCCGCGTAAGACTTGATCGCTTCATAAGTAGCGGCCATAGAATCTGGGTGGAATGCCTTATTTTTATCAAGCTCTTTACCCAGCTGAGTAATCTCACTGCGCTTTGAAATTTCTTTCAATTTACCGTGAGACACATCACCGATTAAGAGCAGAACAGAGTTAGAGCCGATATCAATGGAAGCGCGGACATCTTTGATCATGAGTTCACCACTTTAACGAGTTCGCCAATATTTTTAGGATCGATAAATCCTTTCTCACAAATAATCCCAGTGATGAACTGGTGATCAGTTACATCAAAGCTCGGATTAATAGACTGAGCACCTTCTGGAGAAAGTTTTACACCTTTAAGTTCAGTAATTTCTGTCATGGGACGCATTTCAATTTCAATATGTTTGCCATCAGGAATGGTCGTATCAAATGAACTCACCGGAGCTACCACATAAAATGGAACGCCATAATGTTTAGCTACGATAGCGAGCGTCGCCGTTCCTACTTTATTTGCTGTATCACCGTTAGCTGCAATTCTGTCTGCACCAACGAAGATTGCATCAACTTTGCCGTGGGAAAGGATGTAAGAAGCAGCGCCTTCGACAACGATGCTGTAAGGGATCTTTTCTTTTGCGAGTTCAAACGCAGTTAAACGAGTTCCCTGCATGTAGGGACGAGTTTCATCTGCAATGACATGTTCCACTTTGCCCATTCTGTGCGCTTCAGAAATCACACCAAGGGCAGTACCAAGACTACCGCAAGCAAGAAAGCCGGTATTACAATGAGTCATAAGCTTCCACTTACGATCCCCTACTTTCTTTTTCAACTGCTCGATACCAATCATCGCCATCTTTGAGTTTTTCTCATGAGATTGAGTGATCTGCTCATTCCCGAAATCAACAAGCTTGTTATAAAGATCCTGTTTTGAACGACCTTCGTTGATAAAGTTCTTCATTGTTTCAAAACAACGGTTCACTTCGAACGAGAGGTTCACAGCAGTCGGACGAGCTGCGATCATTTCATCACAGGCAGCACGGGAACTTTCAACCGTTAAGTTCGTCTGCGATTTCACCCACAGGGCCATTCCGAAAATGGCAGTGAAGCCAATACAAGGGGCGCCTCTGACAATCATGTCCTTAATAGCAAGTGCACAACCTTTAAGGTCAGTGACTTCTACAAACGCTTCGGTTTGGGGAAGGAGTCTCTGGTCTAATAGGTAAAGCTTTTCTTCTTTCCAGATGATTGGCTTGTAGCTCTGACTCATATTTCTTCCTTTTGCATCCAATAAGCTTCGATGATTTCTTTCTTAAGCGGTTTTACTTTCTTATTCTTAGGATAACTAAGAGTCAGGGAAGATTTTTGCTTGGAACTAAGTGTACCGGCTATTTTAGCTGAATCGCCGTTCTCAAGCATCAGTGAATTCACAGACACGACGTTATTCTTAACAGAAAGATTTAAACTTTGTTTTTTATATAGTTTGGAATCGAGGCCAAAAAAGCCGGATGTCTTTGAAATGAACTCCGGAATTTTACCTTGTTGGTCCCCGTTGATCTCAGAATTGATTTGAACCAGCCATTCACCTTCTGGCCATGCTGTCTTCCATCGACCTTGTACCTTACCATCCACCTGGATTTCTGCCGAAGTATAATAGTAAGGAGCTGCAAGATGGAAATTGGGATTCATTTTGAACTTGGTGAGATTCATATCCAGAGATTGCGAAGCATTTTTATCAGAATAATTAACCTTGAACGCAGATGCCGAATCTATCAATTCTCCCTGATAAAACTTCTGCTCAGGAGAAAGTCCGTAGCGGAAATTGCCGTCAAAGACTTTATCGCCTTGAAGACATTTATTAAAAGAGATCGTCGTTGAATAATAGGAGCCTGGGAT
>JBEIQF010000356.1:0-3349 GCA_040376635.1 Halobacteriovoraceae bacterium | reverse complement strand
TTGTCAGGTGTAAATCACTTTTCAAGCGGCAGTATCAGTTACGCAGCCTCACAGGGAATTCCTATGGCAGATATCATGGTTCCGATTTCAGGTGTGATTGCTTTGGTTGGTGGACTTAGTGTTATGACAGGTTTTCATACGAGAGTAGGAGCTGTGCTCTTATTATTGTTTCTCGTACCAGTGACCATTCTGATGCATAATTTTTGGGATTTCGCTGATCCCCAGATGGCACAGATGCAGATGTCACATTTCATGAAGAACTTAGCCTTGATCGGTGCTGCCCTTGGATTTACGTTCTACGGAGCAGGACCAATCAGTGTGGATAATCACATGGCTAAAAAACGAGCGAGAACGAGAAGGTAACTACCTTCTCGTCCCATCCATATTCGCTACTACATCTTTAAGCTTAGCTACTTTAAATTTTAATTTTGTTCCAATACGTACTCTCGGCTGATGCACCATCGAGCCATCGCATAATGTTCCATCTGCATCAGCTTCCAGAAGTTTGCTCATGAACTCTTCTTTCGATAGATCGAGTTTTGATTTCTTCACATACTTTGCGTAGAGCTTATCAGTTTTAGGACCTTCAACATTCAGGTGATTCTCAGCAAGCGTTCTCAAAATAAGATCAATATTATTCAACGTGACTGCCGTGACAGTTGTATCAACACCAACTGCTACAACTCCGGCGGCAGCACCAACCATCGCACCACCAATCGCGTAACCCAATCCACTCCAGCCTTCAGCATTATTCGCCATGCCGAGTCCAACGCCGGCCACACCACCAACATAAGTTGATGCCACAGTGCCTGCAACAGCAACGACTGGTGTAAGGCCGAGTTTAACAATTAATTGTTTTCTGCGTCCGAGGTATTCATCCATACAAGTTGTTTCAGGGTTAATCGTTTTCAGGTGGGCCTTAATGTCTTTAATGGTAACTGCGAAAACATTCGTACAAGAGATCAGAAGCATTACCGAAAGTAATTTTTTCATAGGTTCTCCTTGAGAGATCCCTGATGTACCACGGTGCTTAATGGAAGGGGGCGGTTTGAAAACTTTACCAATGGATCTTAAGGTAAACTTAGTTTTCCATTGTTATTTCTTTTACATATATTTTGCACAATTCAATTAGCGGGAAGCTGGGTGAATTTATATCCCCTGCTTCCCGCGCCTGTTTTATCTAAAAAAATTACTGATTATTCGTAGCTAGTTGATTTGTCGCCGCAGACTTAGTTGTCTGTCTGATGTTCTTAATTCTTCCCGCGTATCCAGATACTTGAGCTGTTACTTCTTTCCATGCACCAAAGAAATAACTTTGTACTTTGATCATGTATTGAGGAGCAACCAGCACGTCTGCTTTATTCGGAACAACAGCATTATAAGCAGCTGCTGATTTTGTATCTTCAACAATACCGCCTGAGAAAAGCGAGAAACCTTGTCCACCACCATCGTAAGCTACACCATCAGCGTAATTCTTAGATGATTTAATATCGATAACACCAAAGAGTTTAGTATGGTGAGCAGTTCCTGCGATTTTTTTAGACATATCAACGTCGACGTCTGCTTGAAGATCAGAGCGAACTTTAACATCAAGACCACCGCTCTTCTGAGAACGATTTACAGTGCTTGAACATGATACGAGTGTAAGTGTAGAGGCAATAACTGCCAGTGAAAGAAGTTTCATAAGGTCTCCTGTTTGTTGATCTTTCAATTAGATGCCAGTTGGTTATTTTCCGAAACTTAATATCCGAGAGGCAAAACTCTCCTGACACCGTTCTCAATAAAAAAGCTGATAAAATTTGGGTATGAAAACCCAACTTTTAAACCTTTGGTTCCTGGTTCTCTTCCTCTCAAGTTGTGCTTCTCCGCACATCGCAAGAAAACCCGGAAGTTATACGACTCCACCAGTTTATACTTCTCCCAGAGTCGCTAATCCAAATTATCCGGTCGTGTTTAAATCTGTCCGCGAACTATTGATACATGCTGAAGAGAAGAACATCAAAACGATCCCTGAGAACTACGTCGTTGAACGACTGGCAGATGATCCGGATTTTTTAACGAAGTCTCGAGAGCAGCTAATCGCCGAACTCGATGCCACAATCCCAAGACCGCTTGATCCAACAACCCACACTCGTCTTCTTCCCCCACCAGGTATGCCTGGCTATTCTGATATGAAGCTTTATGTTAACCACCCTTACTACAGGGGTTCGGAATTAGTTCCTGCGACGAACTTGATTGAAGAATGGAAAAATTTTATTCGTACGACTCAGAAAGAAATCATCTTGAACGTTTTTGATTTTGATCTTGAGGAAGTTGCCGACGAACTTATAGCCCTCGCTAAAAGAGGAGTAGATGTTCAGGTAGGTATCGATAAAAAAAGTGTGATTGATGTAAGGGCCGAAGTAAAAGCTGTTCACGATAAGCTTGTTGCTAACGGAGTGAAAGTTACAGGCGTATTACCAGTGGGCCTTAACCACCAGAAGATCACAGCAATAGATTGGTCAATTCCTGAGAAGGCTTCTGTGCTGTTTTCATCAGGTAACCTGACTCGTTCATGCCTTGAGCCTGAAGGAGATCTCAAAGGAACTAAGCCACTTCCAAAAGAATCAGTTCCCAATGCAAACCACTTTATCACCATGAAGAGCTGGGTGCTTGCGAATCTTGTTGAACATGAACTGACTAAAACCCTGAATCCTGATTATCTTCTTCGCGGTCGTGAATATCCAATCAATGGTTCATATCAGGTAACTGGCCCAGGAGTTAATCCTCAGACCTTTGAGGCCTATCCAGAACCTTCACTTACCATCAGTTTTACACCAGGTGGCGGGATGAAGAGCATCAACAAAAATCTCATCGCTCATTTCATCAAGCGTGAGACCGGTAGAATTCGAATGCTTCAATTTGCTTATTCATCTAATGAAGTTGATAAGGCGCTCCTCTACCGAGCGGAACAGGATTATCAGACGGAAAATAAGTTTGACTTCCTCTCAGTGGGAGACACGCCGTTTGCCATGATGGAATGGTCTAAATTCCTCGAAATGTCAGGGATCAAACGTATTAATGAAGGTGAAGGCAAAACTAAGAAGGTTACTTATTCAGTTGACCCTGAGAATGCCTGGAATCTTTCTCTTGGTGAAGAACTCATGAAAGATGTTCGAAAGAAAGTGTTCATCGCTCCAAAAATTTACGGAAATAATTCAGTTAAGATTGAAGGGAAAGGCACAAAAGTGAACGCCAAGATTCACCATAAAATCCTTGCGACTGAAAATTATGCAATCGTTGGTACATCATTTAATTTTAGTGAAGGTGCTGAATCCAACAACGAACAAATTCTCGTTTTCAGAGATAA
>JBEIQF010000495.1:0-1804 GCA_040376635.1 Halobacteriovoraceae bacterium | reverse complement strand
TTTTGTTCAGAAGAAAGATTCTTGAAGGCTTCTGACTCTTTCAGGTGAAAGAATTCTTCGTCCCAGATTGGAACGTTTTCTTTCCCCATTGGATTACGAGTCTCACCATGAACTTTGGCAGTCTGATCCAGAAGAACTAAAAATTCCTTCTGATCCTTTGAGAGATTCGTAAGAAAGAGCTGAAAATTTTTCAAGCAGCTTCCTTCATGAATACTTTTTTGAAGAAGCTATCCATCACACAAAAGAAAAGTGTCGAAGGAAGGAAGCTTTTCATGAAATGAGATGCTCTTCCATCTTTTCCGAATACTTTTCTCATTGGGAGTTTTGATTTCATAGAAAGTTTTAACAGTCCTTCTGAAACTTCAGATGGGGACTGTGGATTAGGTCTTGAAGCTAATTTATCCCGTAGCTTTTGATAGTTTGCAAACTGAGTTTTGTACACTGAAGTTGCCTCAGGTTTACTCCATGCAAGTGAACTGCCGAAGTTTGTACGATAACCACCTGGTTCGATTAAACATACCTGCACACCATGGGGAGCAAGCTCACCACGCAATGACTCTGTTAAGCCTTCTACTGCATATTTACTAGCGCAATAGAGTGACGTTAACGGAAAGCCCATAAAGCCAAACACCGAAGAGAAATTAAAAATTTTTCCTTTCGACTTTCTCAGTAAGGGCAGGAACGCTTTCGTAACATTTACTGTTCCAAAGAAATTCACTTCCATCTGATAACGAATTTCTTCTTCTTTGCAGTCTTCCAGCGCCCCAAAGAGGCCATAGCCTGCATTGTTCACGAGAATATCAACAGATCCGCACTTAGCTTCAATTTCCTTGAGTGCTTTTTCAACTTCCGCCTTATCAGTAACATCCATGGTAACTTCGAGAAGTTTTTCAGGATGAGATTTTCTCTCTGCTGCAAATACTTCAGATCTTGTGTTCAGTTTTCTACCTGTCGCGATGACATAATCACCGTTTCTAAGAAAAGCTTCCACCAGAAGTTTTCCAAAACCTGACGTTGAACCTGTAATCAGAACTTTTCTCATGATTTTCTACCTTGGAATGTTTTCTTAATTGCGTACTTGAATGGCATCCAGACAGTCATCTTGGCAATACATGTCAGCTCATCACCGTCGGCCCATTTCGGATTCTGCTGCTGAAAAAAAGCTACCCGAGGATTGCTAAGAAGTTCCGGAGTGATGTCAGCGATGTGCTCTTTTAAAGCACAAGACTTACCTTCGTAACTAATGATCCCTGTTTCCGGGTGATAATGCTCACCGAACTTCTTCCCATAAAATTCATTCATGAGAGATTTATATTCCGGAGGAGTTTCCTGATCATATCTCGGATAGTGATAAGCAAAATTTTTCGCCATAAGAAGATACGTCTTATAGCCTTTCGATATAAGGAACCAATAGACAGCGGTGCCTGGGCGTTTCATCTTGAGTTTCCAGAGATACTTTAGGAACTCGATTCCGAGTGCTCCCGATCCCCAGTAGTCTTTGTTGATAACCGTATCACCGCTGTAAACACCTAATACATTTTTACCTGATTTTTTTAGCGGCACTCTTAGAAGAGTTGAGAAGCCCTGAAGACTCTTGTCTTTCTTGTCGCGAAGAAGAATCACGTGATTCTTTTCATAAAGATCATGCTCAAAAGTCTGAAGAGTATGATTATCGTAGTATTCAGAAAACAATTTATACATGCGCTCAATATCTTCGCGCTTAACTTTTTTTACTCTTACAGTATTCGCTACCAGTTGTTTTCTCATGGTAGTTTCCATGCTGAAGACTTCAGCTTATTTACAT
>JBEIQF010000464.1:0-2232 GCA_040376635.1 Halobacteriovoraceae bacterium | reverse complement strand
GTGAATGCATTCGTATCAAAAGCACTATTATCCACTCTCATGCGGTCATAGCTGAAGTAGAAAAGAAGAGTGTTAACTTTGAGACTCTTAATTTGTTCGACCACAAATGAAGTCATTTTTGAATCAGATGAAGAAAGGTAACTTTCAAGAAGTCGCTGACGAAGGCGAACTATTGTTTCACCAGAATCAAAGAAATTGAATCTTTCACCGATCATGAGGGTATGTGAACGTGAACTGAATTTGAGTTCTTTTTTCGCTTCAACATCTCGTCTTGCTTCGTTGTAATCGTAGTCAATAAGGAAAGACGCTGGTCTCTTCCAGAGTTCATGCTCATACGCTGTACGAATCGCCGGGGCCAGAAGGTAGTTATCGTTTCGATAAATTTCCGGAACGCGGTTGAAATAATAAGTGTTGTTGAATCGAAACTCCGGAGCAATCGAGAAGAAGTCTTTGTGATAGAAAGTGTATCTTCCGATGAAATCAGTCTTTGAGTATCCAGAAGCCTGTTTAGCTTTAGAAATGGTCGTGTCTGCTGGAGAGAATGTTACGTTTGAATCCTGGCCGAATTCCTGAGAAGCACGGATGAAATATGGAGGATTGAGTGTTGGTCTTCCGTTTCTCAGCTTGAAAAGAATCAGGTCATACTTACGCTGAAGCTTAACAATTTTATCCTGGATCACCGGAGCGAGAGGAGATTCAGGATCAATCTCCATGGCCTTTCTATATTGAGGAATGACACTTGCTTCTACAGTTTTGAATGCATCAGAGCGTTTTTCAACTTGCTCGAGGTAAATATCACCAATCTGCATTTCAGCAGCTTGTTTTACTTCTCTTGATTCACTCTCATCAAGCTTTGAAATGGATTTCAGGAAGGTGAAGGCTTTCTTTCTCTCCCCCATCTCCTTAGAAATGTAACCGATGTAATAAAGAGAAACACCACGTTTGAATTTTCTTTTCAGAGATTCACGAAATTGAATCCTCGCCTCTGCCATTTTTTCAGCAGCAAACAGTGCTTGTCCGTATTCATAGTGGATATCAACGGGAGCATATTCAAGTTGAAGAGATTTATCAAAGCTTGCGATTGATTCAGCAAAGTCCTGGAGACGATTATAACAAATCCCCTTCCAGTAATTAATCAGACCAAGTGTCTGCTTGTTACCTTGATTACCCAACTTCATTTCAACAGATTTCAGTTCTTCAACTGTCGATTGATATTTACCTTGTGCGAAGAGATCAACTGCTGTTTTAAAGAGTGCGTTCTTCGAGGCAGAATTAATTTCGCTTGAATTCTCCTGAGCGTGAGCAACCATGCTCACGCAGAGAATTAGCATCCATGCTAAAAGTCTCATCAAAATCCTTAACTAATATATAAACAAATAACTTTTAAATTTAATTCGGGTTCACAATGATTCTTGTATCACTGAAACCAGATCCTTTCGTAGGATCGTTCACGTTCATAATCCCACCTGTTGGGGCGAATCTTGAATCAAGCCCTGACTGTGGAAGTGGAATATCACTGTTCGTTGGAGGCGGAGGTAGAACCGACCCTGTAGCCACAGTTTCCGCAGCTGATCCAATCGAAACTGAGTTAACAGCAACAACTGGAGATGGTGGTGGAACTTCTTTTACAATGACTGCGCCTGACTTATCAGTAATAGCGACGAGGATTTTCCCGTCACTCGTGATCTCAACGTTTTTAGGAGGGATGTAACTTCCATCTGCAGCAACTTTTCCTGAGTCTGCTCCTGGAATATAAGTATTTGTGTTTGTATCAAGCACTGCACCCGGACCAGGAGGAATAATCACTCCTGAATCTACGTGAACAAATGATCCATTTGCTGGCTTCAATTGATCACCTTTAACGAAACCATCAGGATCACTTGAAGAAGGAGCTGCCGGTGCCGGCGCTTCAGTTGGTGCTACTTGAGCAACTTCATTTTTTAGAACTTCTGAACTGTTACTAACAAGAGCGCCATTGAGTCCTGCAGGAACAACTGATTTGGCCGATTCATTATTGGCATTGCTAGGAGAACGATCAGAATTAAAATCAGAGTTTTTCTCGAGCTGCTCACGCTGTTGAACGTTCAGGAGTGAAGGAACTGTCGGCATAGGACGATTCGCTTCTTGAACCGAGAACTCACCCGGATACATTCTTACACCTTTATCAACAATCTCTTCCATTTTCGCAGATGATAATGATTCTCTGTTCTCAAGCTTATTGAAAACGATTTC
>JBEIQF010000443.1:0-2467 GCA_040376635.1 Halobacteriovoraceae bacterium | reverse complement strand
TGGACGTAAAAATCAAGCTGAAGGATTACTGGCATTACGTTGATCAGAAACAGAAATAGATCGTAAAAGAGTTCTCAAATTTCCCTGTTTCCGAATGAAATTGAGGTTCGAACTTGGGTCAGACATTTGCTGCGCAAATATTTTTTGGGTTGGGTTTTGTTCCAGAGCTCGGGAACACTACTAGTAGAAAGCTGAGTCTAAAATTCCACTGAACTCTCAATACCTCAAATCACACTGCTCAAGGCATTCTGAATCTGAAGTCGCGCGTTTATGTTTCACAAGATCAATACCAAATTTATTAGCAATGAGATCGGCCCTTTCAGCATTACCGGGCCCGAAGACATCCCGGAATTCCTTCATCACGCCAAACAAGAGAACTTCATTATCGTTACATCGAAGGGCCAGCATGCATGAGACTGAACAATGGCGGTTCTTATCATAAGTCGAATGTCTTTCTGCCACGGCGATCACTGCTTTTGAGTGCTTCATAGAGCAGATGAACTTATCCGGCGACGGCTTTGCCAGCGCGACAGATGAGTTAAGTGCCAGAATCATGATAAGAATGAATTTCATCCTTTCATCATAACCTGATTAAGAATTTGACGGTAAATAATGTAAAGAATTCAGGACCAGTGGCTTGGAATCGGGTCCGGCCTTAGCATACCTTCATGAAAATCATTTTGATGCTTAGTCTATTATCTGTCTCTGCGTGGTCTGGTGAGTGCAAACTCAAAGGCAAGACCCTAAACGAGCAGTCTATTGAAACTTCTCTTCAGTCTTCTGATATCGAGACGTGCAAGACTCTTGCTGAAAATACAAAATCCAACAACTTCTTCAATCTCGTAGAAAAAGACGATCAGTTGCTTGAAACAAGCATGACCTTTAAAGAAGAAGATATCTCAAAAGAGACTATTTCTTTTGATGATGAATCGAATCTTTAACTTTTTCCCAGACAGAATCAACGTGACGTTTTACTTCAAGAACATTTGAGCCGACTTTTTCAACGAAGTCTCCCCAGTTCTCAACGTCTTCATTTTTATCCGTAGGCATTTTCGCTTCAGGCCCGTACATCTTTTCCATGATTGCTGTAACAGATGACTTGATCATTCCGCGGAAAGGAATTTTTGCCATCATGCCATACATGGCCGCTTGTCCGGTTGTATTAAGCTGAGGATTTTCTTTCACTGCTTTCACAGCGAGACGAAGATCCTGGATGAATTCTTCTTTGTACTCCGAATGAATCGGAGAAAGAGTCATGTGAATCGATTCCGGAGTCTGCTGGCGGTCGATATACCACCCCTTCTCCTGCATCTGGTCTGCGACTGCGTACACACCGACATTCTTGTCTTTTGAACCGAAGGCAAGAAGAGTTGAATCCGGATGAACAAGGATTTCGAGTTCAGGCATTCTTTCGATTTCTTTCAGGAAATAATCACGAGTCTCAATGAGTTGTTTTGTGAGAGTGAGGTATCCCTCTTCTCCGAGTTTTTTCATCGTCGCCCACGCGGCCGCAATCGGTCCGCCTGGTCTTGTACCTGGGAACGATGGAGAAGCATAAATGCCTCCGCCTTTCCATTCTGTGTAGACGAAGAACTGATACTTCATTGTGTTCATGCTTCTGTACAAAAGGATGCTGGCACCTTTTGCAGAATAACCGTATTTGTGGATATCAGCGGAGATGGAAGTCACTCCCGGAATACGGAAGTCGAATGCCGGAACAGCAGCACCAAGTTTTTCCATGAACGGAAGAATGAATCCACCGATACAGGCATCAACGTGAAGAGGAATGCCGTGCTTGATCGCGAGATCGCCGAGCTGGGCAATCGGATCAACCACTCCTTGCGGATATTGAGGAGCTGATCCCACAATGAGGATCGTATTTCTATTAATAAGTTTTTTAACTGAATTCACATCTACACGGTAATCAGAACCAACCGGAGCGTGACGAACTTTTACATCAAAGTAATGAGCACCTTTATCGATCGCAGAGTGTGCACTCTCAGGAATGATGATTTCTGGTTTTAGAATCCACGGTTTTGTTTTTCTCGCCTTATCACGATAAGTTTTGATCATCATGAGAAGGGATTCAGTTCCCCCACTCGTTACAACACCAACAGAGTGACGATCTCCGTGGAAGAGATCAGCGCACATGCGGACTGTTTCATGTTCAAATTTACGAAGAGACTGGAACGCCATCGGGTTAAGGCCGTTCTCAGAGAAGAATTCATTGTGGGCTTTTTTAACAAACTCGTGATGCTCGTCATTCACGGGATAGACAAGACTAAAAGCGCGACCTCTTTTCCAGTCAACGTCATTCTTCTTGGCATCTTTGAGTTCCTGTAAAACTGAATCAGCTGACTGTCCCTTCTTCGGGAAAGACATTTGTTCCATGTGACTTATCCTTGTCGCTATAGATGAATTTAAATTGTTACAAATTTTACGGGAACTTTGATGTCCATCTTGTTAT
>JBEIQF010000188.1:0-6607 GCA_040376635.1 Halobacteriovoraceae bacterium | reverse complement strand
ATGCCACTCACACACCGAAAGGTGTTTCTGCCTATCACACTCTAGTTGAGCCCCATCGGGAATATGGAATTGCCTGCAAGATCCGTGATCCGCAGCATCCGCCAGGAATTTATTTCGGGTACTATAATCAAAAATCCATTTACTCCACTCGTATTTATTCAAGAAACAATGAACATTATCTGATTGTCGTAGGTTCCCCTCATAAAGTCGGTCACGAAAGTACGACTGAGCACATGAGAGAACTTGAAGAATTTGCGGCCAAACAATTTGATGTGATTGAGTTCACTCATCGTTGGGGCGGACAACATTACAGGCCAGCGGATGAAATCCCCTACATCGGAAGGAAAGGCGGATCAGATTCCAGAATTTTTGTTGCCACTGGTTTTTCAACTCATGGACTGGTGTATGGAGTGGTGGCCGCAAGAATCATCAAAGATCAGATCATGGGAATTGAGAATCAGTATGAAAAAATCTACTCCGCTACAAGATTCACTCCGGTTAAATCAGCGAAGAATTTCATCAGGGAAAATGCGTCTGTCTTCTATGATCTCGTGAAAGATTATATGCGAAATGATGAGAAGGCTTTTGCTGACATCGCACCCGGTGAAGGAAAACTGGTTGAACATAATGGACACAGGCTTGCGGTTTACAAGAATGAGGCCCAAGTCTTGAGTGTATGCTCAGCTGTTTGTACGCACATGGGTTGCTTAGTTCGATGGAATGATAATGAAACGAGCTGGGATTGCCCTTGTCACGGAAGCCGGTTTGCCACAGATGGTGAAGTCATTGAAGGGCCAGCTCTTCATGCTCTTCCGCGAGTTGAACTCACGGAAGAAGAACCGAAAACAGATTTACTTAAGATGATAAAAGAAAACTTTCAGGCGGGGCAAGACTATGCTTGATTACTGAAGATCCCCTGTCTCGCGGTAGAATTCCTGGTAAGGAAACGCTATTGATTCTTTTTCTTTCTTCACGTTCACTTTGCCGTCCTTGATTTCAAGGTCGTCAACAAACGCCAGACCATTACCCTGGATATCTTCTTTTAGTTCTTTAGAAATTGGGTAACTTTTTGGAAGAGGAATGATCTCATCCACATTCGGTCTCTGGAAAACTTCATGGGCCATGAAGTACTCATCACCTTTACCGAAGATGATGTATTTTTCTTTCGCTGGCTTTTTATCATTCGGATTGATTTTCTTATAGAAAACCACCCTTACGAGTTCAAGCTCAGTTGACATGAGTTCAGACCCACCTCTTTCAAAATGTCCCTGAAAGAGAGAACCTGTAATTGGTTTTTTTGCAATTACCTGCTCAGGCAAAACGAAATTTCCCTCAGGAGAAAAAGTGGCATAACCACCTTTGCGCTTCATCTCGGCCTGGTATTTTGCTTTCGCGTCCGGTTTTAATCTTACTTCTACAATGGCCTGATAATCATGAGGCTTATGAAACATCGGTAGGTGTGAAATATAGAACGTGTCACCCTGACCGAACATGAGCATTCCGTGGAATCCAGGAGGATCCTGAAGGTGTTTTGGATCGAAATTGACAAACGCTCGATCGCCCGGTTCAGGACAAATTGCTGGAGTTACTTCAAGTTTCTTGTCAGTGATCTTTACTGCTTTTTGAACAGTTTCTTTTAGCTCTTCATCGTGTTGATGATGGGCATGTTCCTGCGCAAAAAGAACAGGACTAAAGAGCAATGATAAAATCAGCAAACACTTTACGAGCAGGTCGCGGGTTTGCATCGATATACGTTTTAAGTTCATTGAGATGTTCCTGTCTAAGGGGCAATTTATGTTCATTAGGCTGATAAGTTGAGCCGTACTCATAGTCTACACCGGGTTCCGCACTCATTTCAACGTGGGCGCCAAGGTAGTTTCTTACCGGGTGTTTTTGAGAGAAAGCGTGCATACGGTTCACTGAGTTTTTGAACTCAGGATAATTTGAATCAGAAAGGAAGATGTTACCCGGATAAAGTGTATCTCCCGTCACCATGTCGCCAGACTTATGGTCATAAACGGCAATGGAGCTCTCTTCATGGCCTGGAATCGGAAGGATCGACATCTTTCTGTTTCCAAGATCGATTTCACCTTCACCATTCGGCCAGTTCTTGATGTTGAATGCTTTGGCCACTTCAGACGGACTTGACCCGATCACATTCGTGTTCGGACGATCAAAGAACTGATCATCCCCTGCCATATGATCACCGTGTGCATGTGAATGCGCCACTGTAAGCCTTAGCTTATCGCCTTTGGGATGATTCTTAAGTACTGAATCCACCCATGCACGAAGTGGCATCTGACTAGCAGAAGCTGTAGAACCAGTATCAATGAGAAGTGCGCCTTCATCACCTACGTAGAGATAAATAAAAGGAGCTTCAAAGTTAATGCACTTATTTTGTCTCATGATGTAGTAACCAGAATTCACCTGGAGTACTTCATACGGAGGATTTCTATTTTCAGGTTTTGAGCAGTCTTTTGCACCACCATACCATTTTTTGTCAGCAATTTTTTGTGACTCTTCATCTAGCGGAGAAACAGGGGCCGGTGAGACACATTCAAGCTTTGGCCTTGTGATGTCATCAAAGTTTCTCAGAATTTTTCTTACGTGATCATGATGATCATGACCATCATTTTCAGAATGAACTTCCTGAGCGAAAGCTGTGAATGACAAAGTCAGCAGGGCCATTGCTGCAAAAGTTTTCATATTACTCCGGAGAACACTGAATATGGTATGGGATCACCTGGTCGTTTTGTTTCACATCAACCTGAAGTTTGAAACTTTCAAACTGCGGCTCTTTCCCAAGCTGATGAGCTTTTTCTACTTTTACTCTTTCCGAACCAACAAGTTCAGAGATCGAAACACTAACTTGCCCATCCTGAGAGAAAACGACTTTATAATCATTCCATCTCATTGAGCCTTTCAGTTCATAGGTCTCACCTTTTTCAGATGGAAAAGGAAACGTGAATTCTTTCTTGAAAACTCTCTTGTCTACATTCTCTCTTTCAAAGCTACAAACCATGTAAGAAGAGTTGCTGACTTTACGAGCAGGAATTTTTCCCTTCATCGCAAAAGCATTTGTCGTTAGAACAAGAGTTAATAGGATGAATGTTTTCATTATTGTTGTCCTGCTTTAGCTGGAGCTGACTTACCAGCAGCACCGCTTGTGAATTCTTTAATGTATGAATCGTTATTGATCTTCTCGCAGAAGCTCTTGAGTTTTTCTCTGTTTCCACCTGCAGCTGCGAATCCAAGATAAGTAGCAATCTGTTTCTTTCTTGTTTCCTGAGCTTTCGCCGGAGCTATACCGTGCTTAACTGCGTAGTCAGGGTTATCTTTCCAGTCTGATGGCGGCATTTCTTCACCGTAATCCACATCACCCGCCGGTCTTGGCATAAGACCAAGCTTGATCTGAACAACTTCAACCATTGGACGCTTGAAATATTCACTCTGCGAATTCAAAAACCCTAAGAACTCTGCTTCATCATCTGACTTCACAAATTTTCTAAGACCTGGGAATTCAACATCGCCATCTGTATCGTGACATGTAAGACACTTGCCCATTGAAGCTTTAACGTCAGGCTTGAGGGCCGCCATCAGCACACGACTCATCTCCGTTAGCTGTTCATCAGATAGCGGAGCCTGAACACCTTTACCCTGCGATCCACAGATAAGAGCGAGTTCAGAAACGTTATCACTTTCAGGAGAAACTTCCGGCCTCTTCGATTCAGGTGAAGAGAGAGCAGCTTTAGCTTTCGCTTCAAGCTCTTGACATCCACCAGCTTCATTACGGATTTCATTCCACAGAGGTTGTGAGCCAAAGAGCTCAAACTGATCTGAGAATGAGAATGAGTTGTAAGCGTTATTCTTACCGTGAACGAGCGACCAGTGAGAAACTTTTACGCCCAGTGGTTCAAGAAGAAGACGAAGGTCAGCAATCTCGCTGGTTGATGCTTCAGGAACACCTTTCACACCACCAACATCTTCAATAGCATGCCAGTTACTCTGATATGGAGTACTCACTTTTTCAGAATAAAACTTAGCTGTCTCAGCTGCCTGAGGTCCTGTGACTTTTTCGACTTCCGTCAGGTATGAAGTAAGGAACTTCTCATGACGATTAAACTTATAACCATTAGCGTGATTGTGAGAAGCTTCTGTATCAGCATTCAAAAGGCTCTGCATCTGCTCAAACGTAGGTTCCGTCTTAGGCTTCATCGCAGGATCCATATCAGCGAGACCAGCATATTTTGTCGACTTGTAGTAATCAACAACTTCTTTCTTGAAACTTTCAGGATAGAAGCTGTCCATATTGCCACGCTGGCCACATGCCATCATGAGGGCGAGAGGATATTTGAACTTATTAAAGTTTGGATGTTTTTTAAGATCAGTTGCCACTTTACACATGTTTTGAGCAAGCATCTGATCGAAGGCAAATTGAGAAGGCCCTGCCCATTGAGCAGTTTTATTATCGAAGTTGAAGGCCATGCGGGCCTCACCTCTTTGAGCTTCATCAACATCAGGAAAGTGTTTGATACGGTAGAAGCCTTGTTCCTGAACTTGTTTTTTAATGAGATCCATCTGCTCACGCGGAGTGAATTTTCTTCCGTTCGCAGCTTTCACGTATTCCGCCATCTGACGTTTTTCATCGAAGGGAATATCAAGCATGGCGATTCGTGATTTTTTACCTGCTTCTTTATCAGCAACCATTTGCTCAAGGAATGTAAGATAGGCTTTGGCATCCGGCTGCATGCCTTTTGATTTATCAAAAGTCTGATCTTCACCATGCATTTCCATCATGTCATCACGAGAAGGAACAACACCGGCCCAAGCACGGTATGTATCCCAGTTCGGACGAGGATCCGGTGATTTGTGACACTCAAGACATTTTGCGCCTGTAGCATCCACGTGTGGCTTGTCACCACCTTCACCGAAGTTTAATTCCTGGAATTCGTAACGACCCTGCTTACCATTCCATCTCATCATTTCAATCGTGTTATAACCTTTCGCTTTGGGATCCGTATTGAACGTCACCATAAGTTCTGAGTTAGGTGATTTCATCATGATTCGGGGATACATCTTTCCGTCTTTCACAGAAGTTGCCTGAAGCGATTCTGATTCACCGATCACAACGAAGTTAAGTTTGTTGTCACCAGCTGGATTGTTCTTCTTGAAGATATCCATGATCTCTTGAAGTGCTCCATCAAGAGTCACTCCCGGTGCCATGGAAATATTGCCTGAGTTTTTACTCTTCTCTTTACCGTCACCCCAGTGATCACCATTCGTAAAACCACCATTGGTGATTTTATTCATGAATGCATTCATGTCATTCTGTAAGGGAGTTTCACACTCGCCACAGGCGTAGCCGTCCTGCTTACAAGCAGAACTCAATGAGGATGAGCTTGATTGTCCGAAGGCCAGAGGAGTAACAAACAAAGATAAAAGGATAAGTTTCTTCATAAGTACGCTGATCGGAATTTAACAAACAGATTTTAGCGTTCTTAATACCTGACGCGCTCACACAGCTATATCGCGATGCTTTTGCCGGTTTTCGTGAATCAAGGGTAGATTATGGGCCCAATAAGGAGGCCTCTCATGCTTCAGGAACAAGTTTTTTTATGTTGGCATATGAATCAGACAGAAGACGATGCAATTGAAATAAAGGCAACGTCGATCCGATCAGCTGCTAAGAAAGCTGTTGATGTCTGGAGACATGAATCTGGAAAGAAAATTGCTGAAATGAAAGTCACAGTTTTTTTGAAAGACGAGGCAAGAAAAGTCCATGAGATTGTTGTCACCCAGGAAGGTGATTCCCGCGCACCCGAAGCATTCATGTAAAAAAAAAGGCCTCTCTTTCGAGTGGCCTTCTTTATCCACCAGTTTGTCTATGCGGATTGGGTCTAACCCTTTCCCTTGCAACTCCCTGGCTTGATGAAATTTTAATATTTTTACGCCTCATGTATCACCTGAATTTTGTCATAAGGTGTTTGCGCGTCTGCGCAGTAAATCGTAATTCTGACTGAATTTGATTCATCGGGTTTGCAAAGTGCATGCAGTAAAGACTAAAACCTTCCATCCCACGGAGGTGGCCAATGGACGTCCTTAAATCCTCTCTCTTAACGCTTACATTTCTTTTAGTTGGTTGTGGACCTGCTCCTGATATGCCGGAGTATAAGAGTGCCACAGTGGAACTTCTCGATGCAAAAGATGAAAAAGGTTTTTATCTTTTGCCATTAAAAGGTGAAGTAAAAAATGGTGAAAAATTTTGGTCAGGTGATTACTGGGCGTTGAACAAGGGAAATATAAATTTCCGTTGGAACTCTCCGCTGCAGGAAACATGGGATTATGTTTCACCGACACGTGATGAACTTAACTGGATGACTCCGGAAAGAATCGCGCAACTCTCGCCTGTTGAAAAATTTGATCTCTATCTTGGTCGATATGATTATCCCTTGAAAGAAGAAGTTTATTCATACGCCAACAGAAACGCCGCAGACTGGGAAGGCATCTGTAACGGATGGGCACCGGCCTCGATGAATCACAATGAGCCAACTCCAAAAACCGTCATCAATCCTGATGGTATTGCGATTTCTTTCGGCTCATCAGATAT
>JBEIQF010000361.1:0-3285 GCA_040376635.1 Halobacteriovoraceae bacterium | reverse complement strand
TCTGGGCAAATCGCCACATCCAAAGGAAAAGGTGTCTTAGACTAGGAAATTTGCTAAGCTATCCGGCATGCAAATTCTAGAAAAAATATTGGGTGAAAAACCTGAGACGAGCTTCCTTTCCAAACATTTCACCCGCCTGCCTTTTTCAAGTGCCGGTGGAGCAAAAGAACTTACACATCTTCTGACGTGGAAAACCGTTGAAGATATTCTTTCAGCAAAAAAGTCAGTTCTTCGCATTGTTCAGGATGGAAAAGTCATCAAAGATTACGTAGACCTGACATTCACTGAAGCAAAAAAGCATCACGATCAAGGTCATACTTTATTACTTCGCTATGCTGAAAAGTCTTCCAAGGCGCTTAAAGAACTCGCTGATGATTTCCAGAAATCCTTTCACTCACCTGTTGATATTCAGCTTTACTGTACTCCGGAAGGTCATAATGCTTTCGGTTGGCATTATGATGTAGAAGAAGTTTTTATCATCCAAGCAAAAGGGTCAAAGTCTTATTCAATTCGCCCTAATACAATTCATCCAAATCCTCTCGTAAAATCCATTCCAAAAGATTTGGGTTACGAGAATGAAAAAACACCGATCGAAATTAAAGTGACTCTGGAAGAAGGTGACTGGCTTTATATTCCATCAGGCTGGTGGCATATCGCACGCACTCAAAAAGAATCCATGCACATTTCAATCGGAATTATGCCTTCATCAGCAGTAGATATTGTTGAGTACCTTCCGAAGTTTCTTGCAAAGAATACATTCTGGAGAACTCGAATGCCGGTTCATACAAAATTTGATAATCCAGAGGAAGAAATTGCTTTCTACCAGGAAGCGATGGCAAAACTTGGGAAAGATCTGTCATCTCAGCTTTCAAGTTCTGAGTTCATCAAAGAATTTTTAGAGTGGAAAAAAAATCAATAAAAGAATCTGGCCACAGCAGTGGCAACTGCCCTTCTGAGGGCCGTGAATGGTTTTTGAGTTGCTTCTTCACCCAGATAAACGCGGTTTGAAAGAAGAACATAGTAGCTTCCCGACTTAGGATCAATCCACAAAGACGTTCCTGTATATCCAGTGTGCCCGTAGGAAATTCCCTTGGCGTAGATCTCCCCTCTTGGTGGAGCGGCATAAGGACTTAAAAGATCCCAACCAAGACCACGTAGTTCACCTTGAGGAAGGACAGTCATTTTTTTCGCAGTCTCTTCTTTCAGGATTCTGACTCCATCAAGAACACCATTGTTCAGGTACATTCTTGCAAATTTACCTACGTCTTCTGCCGTTGAGAAGATACCCGCATGACCTAAATTGTTTGGATAATAGTTAAACGCTGTCGGATCGTGTGGTACACAAATCCGGTTCACAAGAGTTGGCGCGCATGAAGATTTATTTTCTTCTGAAACATAGTATCCCGTGTGCTCCATCTTCAGTGGAGCAAAGATATGCGTATGAGTGAATTCATGAAGTGAAAGCCCTGATACTTTCTGGACGATATCACCCAGAAGAATAAAGTTCAGATCAGAGTACACAACATCCGTGCGGGGTTTGTACTGAAGTTTTGTACCGGCAATTCTTGAAATGAGTTCTGGATAACTCTCCCCACTGATTGAATTTGTCCCAGGTTTAAAACCAGAACGATGTCTCATAAGATCTTCAATCGTGAGATCAGCTTTTTCGGGGGTATTAAATTCTGGGAAATAGATTGTGAGTTTATCAGTAACAGAAAGCTTACCCTGCTCTTCTAAAATCATGATCGACGTAGCTGTTCCCACAACTTTTGTTAAAGAAGCGACATCGTAAATCGTATCAGCTGTATTTTTAGTCGTGAGATCAATCTTGCCGTAAACGCCACGAGAGAGAACTTTATCTTTTGTCCCTATGTTTGTTACAGCTCCTGGAAGGGTCTTATTTTTAATGGCCTCACCAATAACTTTATCAACTTCAGGAAAAGCAGCATCAGCGATGAACGGCATAAGGCAAACCAAGAGGAGAATGAATTTAGACATGAGTCAAAAATATTCCCATCACAGTGCCGCTGTCACAACTCGAAGCGTTAATACAGGATGCTTGTGAATAAAATTCCCGGTGGATAAGGATAAGTGACCCACTGATTGAGCGCCAATGATGGATTGAACTCCATATTGATCCAACCGAGAACATCCAGACCCAGTTTTCCGGAAAGAACGATGAGAGCTAACCCTGCGGCCGACATGACGAGTTTCATGCGTCCAGGATGCTCGAGGATAGGTTTCATGACTGAAGACATAGTTGAGAGAAGGAGAAACCAGATACCGGAATAAACCGCCGCTCCGAGGCCTAAAACAATACGATCTGAAAGGAGTTCGTATTTTGTTGAGAAACCACCGATCAGTATAAAGGCATCCAAATAAGCATGAGGATTTAAAATACTGAACGTCACGGCCAGAAGAACACTTTTTTTCAGAGTCTGCTGAAATCCTTCCTCTTCCTGTTTTTTCACCTGAGTTTCTTCGCCACCAAAGAGCTTGCTCACACCATAGGCGAATAAAAATGAAACACCCAGAATACCAACCAGGATTTTTAAGTGAGGAAATTTTGTGAAGATAGTGGCCGCACCAGCAACACCCAAAAGAATGAGTGCCATGTCACAGAGAAAGCACACAAAAGAAACAGCAAGGTGATGCTGTCTTCTTAAACCACTTTCAAGAACGAAGAGATTCTGTGCACCTAAGGCGAAAATCAAACTCGCCTGTAAGAGCAAACCTTCAAAGAAAAGTGTTCCCATGATCCCCTCCGACTGAAGGGGATTTTAGGGAAGTGAACTAGGAGTTACACCTTGTTTTCAAATGAAGATTAGAGGCTCTTACAAGATCCAAAATACGTCATTCCGTTTAAGAATCTGATTTGTGAAGAGTGTTGAGGCGGCACATCAACGAGAATGTTAATAAATTCTAATTCATCACCTTTGACGACAGATGCTAGACGCGCAGTCTTCTTCGTGTAGAACGTGCCAGCTTCAAAAACCTGGGCAGTACCATCGCGAGTCACAACGAATCTTTCAACCTGCTGATCGCGTCCGGCCTTTCTCATAGAGAAATCAAATTCTGTATTTACGAATTTTCCGTCTTCAACTTGGACGTTTGTGGCAATGATTGAAAATTGATTTACATAAGTGACATCAGAGAAGTTACACTTAAAGCTGATCTCAGAAGCGAACGCACTTACTGAAAACAAGAAAGCGATGATTGCAAATTTCATGGGATCCCCTTTTAAAAGGATTAAATAGAATCATGAAAATATATGCTTTGTCTCTA
>JBEIQF010000092.1:0-10640 GCA_040376635.1 Halobacteriovoraceae bacterium | reverse complement strand
ATACACAAGCTATGGACTCGAGGCCGGCATTTTCTCGGCAAGTTTAGGAAAAAAAGACTGGGATCAAAAAGCGATCTTCGGAAGTGTGCAATCAGTTGCGCGCGCACCGGATGAATTCTTTCAGGACTTCTCTCTTCTTGTGATCGATGAATGTCACAGAGTTTCTGATGAAGGTTCCACTCAGTATCAGGAAGTGATCTCAAAACTTCAGGCACGTAATCCAAAACTTTGTATTCTGGGATTAACAGCAACTCCATACCGCATGGGACTTGGCTGGATTTATGAATTGTCTCACATAGGTGAGATGAAAACGGATCAGCCGCGTTTTTTCAGGCAGTGCGTGTTTGAACTCCCACTCTCCTACATGATCAAGAATAAATACCTAACAACCCCCGTGAAGGTAGATATCCCGGTTACATGTTATGACTTCTCTGAACTTACTGAGAAAGGCCGCATGTACACGATGTCCGAAGTGGAAGAGCTTTTGAAAAGTCAGAAGCGCCTCACTCCTCTCATCGTAAAAAACATTATCGACATCACTGAGCGTTTTAATCGCAAAGGTGTGATGATCTTCAGCTCCACAGTTAAGCATGCTGAAGAAATTCTTTCTTATCTTCCGGAAGGTGAGGCCCGTCTTGTTGTCGGAGATACCGATATCGCAAGTCGTGATTCCATCGTTGAGGATTTCAAGAACAAGAAGTTTAAATATCTCGTGAACGTTTCAGTTCTCACAACTGGTTTCGATGCTCCCCACGTGGATGTGGTTGCTATTCTTCGTCCGACAGAATCCAATTCTCTTTATCAGCAGATTGTTGGCCGTGGGCTTCGTCTGGATAAAGGAAAGACAGATTGTTTTATTCTCGATTACGCAGGTATGGGACACGATATCTACACGCCTGAGATCAGCGATAAAAAGCCAACAAAAGAATCTGTACCAGTGAATGTGGCGTGCCCTTCATGCGGCTTTGAAAACAGCTTCTGGGGTCTCATCGATTATGAGGGTGAAGTGCTCGAGCATTACGGCCGCAAATGCCGGATGGTGAGCTGTGGTTACCGTTTCCGTCACAAACTTTGCCACGTGTGCGGTGTGGAAAATGACATCACAGCGAAAGCATGTGAAAAATGCGATGCTGTCCTGGTAGATGCAGATTCAAAACTTAAACAGGCGAAACTCTCAAAGAATGCTCACGTTTTGACTCCCGATAAGATTACTTTCGATGAGCGTCTTGATAAAAACTCAAACCCCTATCTTGAAGTCCGCTATTACGATGCGGATGCAAAATATTTATCTGAAGCACATTTTTTTAGTAACGCTTCATCCATGAAGAAGTTTCAGATTAATTTCCTGCGCTCTCACCTGAAGCGTCCGGAGCTCACCGATGAATTTAAGTCTCCGCAGGATGTAGTGAAATATCAGAAGCTCCTGCGTCTACCGTCTTTTGTCATCGCACGAAAGCAGGAAAAATTTTGGAAGATTACGGAAAAGGTATTCGCGGAGGAAATATGATTTGGAATGTAGATCCAGAAATTGTGAGAATGGGACCTCTGGCCATTCGTTATTACAGTCTGTTTATTGTACTGGGTTTTGTTTTAATGTCGGCCTATACAAAATCACTTTTCACGAAAGAGGGTAAAAATCCTGAGGATGTCTCTAACCTCACGACCTATATTATTTTTGGGATGTTGATCGGTGCACGTCTTGCTCATTGTCTTTTTTATGACCCTGCTTATTACTTTTCCAATCCTTTAAAAATTCTTTATGTCTGGGAAGGTGGTTTAGCAAGTCATGGTGGTTATCTTGGTGTCATCATAGCCGTGTATCTTTTTTTAAGAAAACATCCGGGTCATTCATTCTTTCATCTCATGGATATGATCGCTGGTCCTTGCCTCTTTGTTGGCGGTCTGATTCGACTTGGCAATTTCATGAATTCTGAAATTTTTGGAATACCTACTAATCTCCCATGGGCCATCGTCTTCGAACGAGTCGACAATATCCCAAGACACCCCGCTCAGCTCTATGAGTCGATTGGATACTTCACCATTTCATTCATTCTCGCCTGGTTGTTTAAAGCAAAAAACAAATCATGGAGGTCTGGAAGCATTTTATCAGTCGCGATTATTTTGAGTTTTACTTTCAGATTTCTGATTGAATTCACAAAAGATGAGCAATCTACTTTCATGCACAACCCTTCGATAAATATGGGGCAATGGTTGAGTCTTGCTTTTGTCGCAGGTGGTATCTTACTCTTCTTGAAACTTCGCAAACAAGTGAGGGTCGGATGAAAATAATGATAACGGTACTAATGTCTCTCTTTTCACTCAGCGTCCTGGCAGCTACTTCTCCGAAAGATGCCTATAAGCTTGTTGAGGAAAACAAAGCTGTGATGATAGACGTTCGTGAGGCAGATGAAGTCAAAGGTGGCATGATTAAGAATGCCATTTGGTTTCCCATGTCAAAAATTAAAGAAGATAAAAACTGGAAGAATGATTTTGCCAAAATTACTTCTGGTAAAAAGATCTTTCTTCATTGCAGAACTGGACGTCGTTCAGGTGAAGTGAAAGATATCCTCAAGGGACAGGGTATTGAATCTGAAAATATCGGCGGATATGAAACTTTAAAGACAGAGCTTCCTCTGAAATAAACTAGCTCGCAATACGGCTTTTGCCCTTACGGTGATCAATCACTTTCTTGTTCACAATTTTGTGCCATTTCTGAGGCTGGTGAATCTCTCTCACGAGCCAAGTCCCTCTCTCATATTCGAAGGTCCAAAACTCATGCAGATGAATACCAACACGCTTTGACTTGATGAATACGCCCTTTGTCTCAACCTCTTTACTTAAAAACGCTTCTACGTAAACCGTAAAACAGTCACTTTCCTCTCCGGGATAATTTTCATAATCCACCAGGATACAGTTTCCCAATTCAAGTTTATCGAGATGCTGATCTTTTGATCTGGATAAAGCTTCTTCCCACGCCCCATGCATTCGTGGATGAATGATGGCCTGGAGTTGAGGTAAGTTTTGTTCAAACCAACTTTTCTGAACCTGGAGAAAACTTTTTCTCGCATGCTCAGTTAACTTGAACTCATCCCACTGAGGATCTATTTTAGAAAGGCGCTTCAGGTTCTCTCTGATCTTCTTGTTCCGATCGTTGACCTTACGTCTAAAGACAAACATGCCGGCACACACTACTCCTGCAACCAGGGCAATAACTCTCCAGTCTCTCGGTCCACGATTTCTATTTCTGAATCTGGCATCAGCATCCGTTGTGAACATGAAAAGAATGAAACCGATGCAGGCAAATTTCATCATATCGATGAATGACCTACGCATCTGACTGAAGCAGCATCTTTGATGTCACCGGTATCAGTTCTGTTCTCA
Source organism: Halobacteriovoraceae bacterium (assembly GCA_040376635.1). GTDB lineage: Bacteria > Bdellovibrionota > Bacteriovoracia > Bacteriovoracales > Bacteriovoracaceae > Peredibacter. The sequence continues at coordinate 7,259 of JBEIQF010000092.1, read as the reverse complement.
ACTCCATCCCATAGGAAAACCTGGGCCGGTGGAGAACGACGGGACCTTCTTCTTTTTGACTTCACAGGAGTTGATGTCCAAAATGCATGGTTCATGTGAGACACAGAAGCTTTCATTCCATGAGATGCTGCAATTTCGAATTCTCTCACTGTCGGAAGACGCCACTTGATATCTTTAAAAAGTTCAGCTTCAGGAAGATCATTTCCGCAAGCTTTCTGAGAACCATAATGATTGAAATCGTAAATAATACGATCTCCCCAGATGAGTCCCGTCTTTGCATCTTTGTAAATCTCAAGACCCTTTTCTGTACGGGTCACTAAAATGAAATTCTCTTTTTGATGATTACAATTTTTGATCCGCTCTTCGATTGTTCCTTCTTTTCCACAAGGATTAGCAAAGGCAGATGTTGAGACCAAAAGGATGAAAAGGGCTAAGTGTTTCATAGGAGCTTTATCGGATAATCCCCGGAAACATTGAAATTTACTTAGGACCCCGGCCGTGGTGTCATATTTATGTGAAAAAACAAGCTGTCATGATAATCTTAGAGCAAAATGGGAAGTTTCTTCTCGGGAAACGCAGTGAATGGAAGGCCAAGGCCCCGGGCTACTGGTGCCCGATTTCCGGACACATTGAAGAGAATGAATCAGAAGAAGAGGCCGTCGTCAGAGAAGCGAATGAAGAGCTTGGAATCATCGTGAGACCCGTCCATAGAATCACTTCAACCCCCACCCACGACAACACTGTCATGCTTCATTGGTGGAAGGCAGAGATCCTTTCCGGAATCCCTGCCCTCAACAACAATGAAAATTCTGAATTAGGCTGGTTTACAATTGAAGAGCTGCAAAAGCTTCAACCAGTCTTTAAAGAAGATATCGAGATTATCACTGCAAATTAATCTACAGCGTCCTCAACGTTATCAACGCCATTCTGGATTGTGTGCTTCGTACGTTTAACAGCACACTCAGCTTTGCCGTTTACCATTTCACAAGTTTTGTCTTTGATTGTACGTCCAGCTTTTTTAAAACCACGACCAACGTCTGACGTAGCTTCTTCTGTGCGCTCTTCCATTTTTTCTTTCTTCTGTTCGAAAGATGTACCAGCAGCAACAGTGAGTGATGTAAGGACTGTTAAGGCAATTGTTAAAAATTTCATGTAAGCTCCTTTGCTCTGCTCTTTAAGAGGCAAAGTCGGGGCCAACAAAATAGACAGGTAATCTACCCATTAAGGGGCAAATTACCTCGGTTTCTGCAGTGAAAAGTGGAGTTTGATACCGATCTCGTCTCTTCTTCTTTCGAAAGGGCCAACACCTTCTACGGATTGATCGACGTAAGGAACAATGTAAAGATTTCTTTCTGATTCTGGAACATCGCCGGCGCGATAAAGGCGGTACACGATGCGTGTAATAATGTGGCCTGCTACAGCTCCCAGAATGACATCACTACCCCAGTGACCGTCGTCGTGCATGCGAGACCATGCAGTGATCGCTGCAACACCGTAGGTAAGATAAGGAACCCATTTATTTTCTTTACCATAAATTTCTGTGAGGAGTGTCGCGAGTGAGAAAGCACCGGCCGCGTGTCCGCTGATGAATGATTTTCCACCGTCGATATTGAATGAATAAGCTCCAGCTCCTTCTCTCGGACGCTGACGACCTGTTGATTCCTTGATCACTTCAACAACCATCTGTGCCGCAAACTGTGCACCAACTGAGATGATTCCGACATCTTTCAATTTATCGTTTTCAAAAATCACACCAAGAAAATAAGCTCCGGCAACGATAGGTAACAGACCTTCTTTACGGCCCATCTGGTATCCGAAAGCAGCGAGTTTTTTTGTGTCGGCATTTTTATGACTTTGAACCACATCCATTAAGTCATCATCACCTTTCAGGACGATGAGACCCAAGCTTGCAGCAGCGGCCATCGCAAGAACCGATTTATCTGCGCCTTCAAGCGAGATATAAACGCGGTTATTCTCATAATCGCCATATTTTTTGACGAGTTCCTTGAAACTGTTTTTGTCGTATGAGTTAAGGGATTTTAGATTCTTTAGTTTGATGTCCATATCCGGAGAATTAACGACCACCGGATCTCTATCCTGTTTCTGTTCAGGCCAGAACTTATCAGTATCGTTCACATTAGAGAGATCGACCTTCCACTTGTCTTCGATCACAAGATCAGACTGTGCAAGCGCCTGGAGGGATAAAATGAGCGTAAGGAGAATGAATAATTGTTTCATGCCAACTATAATAAGGCCGTCCCCTATGTTCCAGAATCTTAAGGTAAAAGCTTCATGGGCATGTCTAGAAATTAGTCATGTTATAATCTACGATATTCATATGAGTCTCGCGACGGCCCTAAAACCCTTTATAAGCTCCAGAAGATACGATTATGCTTTTATAATTGGTGCCCCTCTTATTGCGCTTCTTTTTATTATGCTGACGTGTGAGCCTCGCCTTCAGAGTGGTGAGTTCCTCTACAATCCGAAGACTCCCATCTGGCTCATCATCGGTTCAAACTTTTTGACCCATTCACACATCATGTTGGTCTTTCTTCGAAGTCACGGAAACATCTCAGTCCTTAAACGATTCCCGTATCGCTTCAGTCTCATCCCTTTGTTCATGTTGTGTGCCATGTGGGCCTCACCGGTTTTATTCAGTGTAACTGGTTTCATCGCAGTCTATTGGGATGAATGGCATTCCCTCATGCAGACTTTCGGATTTGGCAGAATCTATGACGCCAAAATCGGTAATGATGTGAACGTCGGAAGAAAACTGGATATGGGTTTGTGTTTTGTCCTGGGACTTCTCCCTCACGTGATTCTTCTCACATTCATTCCGGAAGATGTTCGCACACAAGGTTTAGTCAGCTACCTTGATCTTGAACCTGATCATGCAGAAAAATACGGTCACTTCTTCTTCTCTCTTCGGGGAACTCTGATCTATTTTGGAATTGGATACATAATCTTTTATGCTTCTGAATATTATAAGCTCATCCAGAAAGGTTATAAGTATTCAACCAACAAGTTCATTCTCTTCACCATGACTGGTTTATCGGCAGGGATCATGGCCTCTTTCTACACTGTCGCTGATGCTGCCTACTTCGGAAATATCTATCACGCCCTTCAGTACTACTTCATCGTGTATATTTCGGAAGGAGAACGCATCTCCGGAAACTTCGGAGTAAAAAAAGAAAACAAAGTCGCGAATGTGCTTTTTTATATTTTTGTGGTCTTAAGTGGATGTGTGCTGTTTGCGATTGTCCGTCAGAAGACGGAAGGTCTGGGACTACTTGGAGCGTTCTGGATTTTAACCTCACTCCTGCATTTCTGGTATGACGGCTTCATCTGGTCTGTGAGAAAGAAAGACGTTTAGCTGCAAAGAACGGACTGCTCATCTCTTTTTGTTTCGTCACTATCTTTGTCGCAACTCCCATCTCTCTTAATTGCACTAATACGCTTTCAGAATACTTCTCAATATTCATATGATGAATATTGGATTCAGAGTACTCCTTGCTGGCAACTCCCAGTTCAACACAAATCCTTCCGATCTCTTTTGCAGTTGAAAGCTGTCCTGAATCCCTGCATGAAATCAGAAGATGTTTTAAATCGTTATAGACCCTCTCAAAGTTCTCATCGTTTTGAGGAACCGATTGGTTTGAAAGAAGTTTGGCCGAATAGTTGACGGTCTCCATCCCTTCAGAAAGTTCCTTCAATTGTTTTTGTAATTTATCACTGAAGCTCCCAAGGAAAGGAAGTGAGATGGTCACAACCAGAACGTAAATGAGACCTGTGACTGCTAAGAGCACAAAGGACTCAGCGACGTAAAGAATAATGCTATTTAAAATGAAGATCAGGGTCACCGGAGTGAGAAAAAGTATGTGAAGTTTCGCTTGCATCCTTGCTTCCTTGAAAGGAGATTCCGATCAAGGTTCTATCGACATTTCACTGCTATTTTTTTAACTCACCCTCTAAACTTTAATCTTTTATAAACTAAAATCTGATGGGCCCCGGGAAGTGTCTCATCCATAACGAGTTCAAAGCCATTTTTTACCATGGCATTGTTGACGTCCTCGAAGCTTCTGATGCCACTAGAGGGATCTGCTACCTTGAGGGACTGATCAAGCTCTTCGTGAGCGGGAGAAGTAAAATTCCCACCGTATTTAAACGGCCCATAAATCACGACTCGTGAACCTTCACGAAGTCTTCCACCAAATTGTTTGATAAGTGACTTACATTCTTTCCAATGAAGGATGTGAAACGTATCGGCCGTGTAAATGAGATCAAATTTGAGTTTAGGAAGTTCATCCTTACCGATTTCAACACGTGCAGGCTTCTGGATGTTGCGTGATCCCTTTTCCTGAATCAGCGTCGCCATGGATTTGAGTTTCGCTGACACATCTGTCGGGTACCACTCAACCTGAGGAAAATGCCTTGCCAGGAAAACGGTCTGCTCGCCGGAACCAGCACCAATTTCGAGGAGTCGTCTGTCGTCACGGGTTATGACTTGTTCGAGAATGTTTAAAATTTCCTGATCATTATTCATAGCTTCACTATACCAGACTAATTTGAAAGTTCATTTAGTATTTCTGTACCATAAAAAATACATAAGTTATGTCCTGATAGCGCAGGCGTTCCTTTCAAACTTCAATCAAATTGATCACCATCAGAACAACGAAGTATCAAGGAGGATTTGATGAAAACTTTTCTAATGATTATGTCTCTCATGTTTGTGATGGTTGCTTGTAACAAAGACCCTCAGACTGAAAACAAAGAACAGCGTATGGAAGCGAACAAAGAGTATCGTGAAGATATGCAGGATGTGAATGAAGACGCTGCTGAAATCAAGGAAGAACGTAACGAAGAAATTCTCGAAGCAGACAAAGAGCTTCGTGAAGAACAGCGCGAAGAAATGAACGACTAATTATATGGGTCTCAACACTCCGAAAATGGGTGTTGGGACCCTGTAAATTCTTACCAGGTCCTTCCTAAGAAGCTTACTGTCCAGTAAAGCTTATCCCCATGAAACCATTATTCTTGATAGCCCTGTTGCTCCTGAGCTTCGTCAGTTGGGCGCAAACCTCTCTTTCAGATATCCCGGAACTTAATTATGGTTTCGGTAACTCGCCTTCAAGCCGACTCAATCGTAGCGAAGAAATTATCTCTATCGTAAAAAAGATTGCTTCCGAAAATGGCATTCAGACAAAAGACCTCCGACTGACAAACAGAAAAGGCGAGGCCTATACAGCTCTTCAGGTTCTGCCTTCCGGCCCTCATTCCCTGAACAAAGAAGCTCTTCGTATTGATCGAATGATGTCTGGACTCCCGTTGGTGTTCTCACCCTATGATCTTAGCTCTGGTTCAAATGCGTTCTTTGACCCGAATGGATCAAAGCTCGGCATACCTTATGAGTTCTTTGAAGTCGGTCCAAAAAGTTCAAGTTACCAGCATGAGCTTCTTCATGCAGGGACATACGTTGAATTGATAGCAGGGCGAACTCCACAGTGGACCGGTCTCGTAAAGCTCCTCAAAGGCACTTCTGTTACAGACGTGAATCAAAATTATTATTTCCGTTTTGCAGCTAATGATGAAATTCTTGCGACTGCTTTTTCCATCAAGCTTGATGCTCAGATTCTTGTTCAGATGAAAAAGACTCAAACTCCAAGAGAGTTCAATGATTTTCATGGCAAGGCATCTGCCATGTTGAATGAAATTTACTTCAGTGCTCTTGCTGGCGTAAGTCTTTCAAAACAATCTCAGAGTCTCGCGAGCTCTGCTCTGAAAAATATCAAGTCTGCAGTCATTTACGAAGATGTCTTAACGCTTGGAAGAGTGAAAAAGAACATTACAGTGGTTGAATTCAAGCTCAATAGCTACGAGCGTTCGAGTGCTACGTCCTACACTTCTCACGCTGGAGGAACTTCATTCATGCTTTATTTCGCCGTGAAACCAACAACGGCACAAATTGAATCAAAACTTCGCAACATGGTTCAAAAATCTCAAACTGCGCAAAATCTTTTTACACAAGTAGAAAAATCAATACCGGTTTTGATCGAGTATCCCCAGATTGATAAGGCCGATGTTGAAAAGATTTATAAAATTTCCTCAGGTCCGTTCGAGGCCCTGCTTCCTTATTAAACTCAATTTTCGCTCGTAATTATTACAGGGGCCTGCTTTAAATTCATCAATCTTGAGTTATAAAAACCTCATGAATACTAAAACTACCGAAGAAAACAAATCACAAGAAACCGCGTTCCAGCATGAAGAACATGGTCACGTCCATGGTCCGAACTGCAATCATCACCATCATGCACTTGCTCCGATCGTGAGACAGACTCCGAAAGTCGGCAGAAACGATGACTGCCCTTGCAACAGCGGAAAGAAATTTAAAAAGTGCTGTGGGAAATAGTCTCCGTCTGATTTAAAAACATAAATTGATTTTTATTCAGCACACTGTTGATCTCGACTGAAAGCCTCTCAAAATGAGGCTTCTTCACAATCGCAGCGGCACCAGGAACGGTGAGATTTCTTTCGGCGGAAAAGAAAATGACTGGAGTACATATTCCACAAGCTCTCGCCTGAGCAAACATTTCTCCCCCATCCATTTGAGGCATCGTGAAGTCTGAAACAACGATGTCAAAGCGTCGCTCTTTTAATAAAGATAAACCTTCAACGCCATTTTTGGCCTTCGTTACTATGATATCGTCCTCAGTTAGCAATTCGGCCAACGAGTCGAGTATGCATGGCTCGTCATCAATGAGCAGCAATTCCCACTTCATGTTTTTCCCCTTCCTTAGGTAGCCAAAAGTATAGATGAACTGAAGAACTTTAGAAGCACATAGACTGAGAATTCAGCAAAGCTTTAGGTGCAGGAAGATTAGCGTCAATTAAGACATTCTTGTCAATTTAATATGAGTACCGGTTAATGCCGGAACCCTTCTTCCACTGATTCGAGAATAAGTTTATAAAGTCGCAGAGGACTTCTGTTTTTGTTCCAGATGGCCTCAATAGTATAAGGCGCTGAATAATTTCCGAGATCAATTTCTTGAAGCCACGATTTATTTTCTTCGACAAAAAAATCAGGAATCAACGCCCAGGCATTTGCATTTTTTAAGACAGATAGCCTGAGGTCATAGGTATCAACAACAAAACGAAAGTGTGGAATCAGTTTCAATTTTTTGTAAATAGGGTGATTCTCGCAATTTTCGATGCCCTGAGATGCTTTGATGCCGATCGCATCTGATTCATTCAGCAGTTTGACT
>JBEIQF010000031.1:0-16314 GCA_040376635.1 Halobacteriovoraceae bacterium | reverse complement strand
CCAATGAGTATGCCAAGCATAACCATAAAGAAAGCGAGCGACTTAAAGAGAACAGTGGGAATTCGATAGGTCTTAACCCCTTTCTGTTTCTCGGGGACGACCATGACGGTGTAGTACTTATCCATGACAAATATTTTAAGCCTAAGCTCGAGCGGTGTCACGTATCTTTTAGATTAATTCCGATTGCTTACGCTTGAGCGACTGCAAGGATGACAGAGATATTATCCTGGCCGCCATTATCGTTCGCCTGTTGAATAAGTTCCTTCACAGTTCTTTCGATATCCGAAAGACTGCAACGAGATGGGTCGGAGATATTTTTTTGAACGATATGCAGAATGTCTGAATCAGAAACCTTTCCGTGCAATCCGTCAGAACAGATCAGGAACATGTCATTTTTATTTATTCGGTAGTGGAAAACATCAACCTGGATATCTTCTTCGAAGCCAACTGAACGAACGAGGACGTTTTTCTGTGGATCTTTCACGGCCTCTTCACGGGTGTAGATTCCCATGTTGAGTTTTTCCTGAACGAAAGAGTGGTCGCGGGTCATCTGGAAAATGTGCTGATTATTCACCATGTAAACGCGTGAGTCTCCGACATTTCCGATAACAAGAGTCGGTCCGGCGAAATGTATAGCAGAGACAGTGGTGCCCATTCCGTGCAAATCCGGATTTTCCTCAGCTTTCTGGAGGATTGATCTGTTCACTTCCTGGATCATATTTTTCATCAGGAGCTGTGGCTCAAGAGACGCATTTTTTACAAAAAATTCTGGCATGACTTTAACGGAGAGTTGAGAGGCGATATCGCCACCATTATGTCCGCCCATTCCATCCGCAACAGCGAAGAAATTGTGACTGTGATCTAAACAAATCGAATCCTGATTTGTTTTACGTTTACGCCCAATATCCGTGGCACCAGCACAAAGAATTCCCATAACGGCCTTTATAAAATTGCTATGACCCCTTAATCATAAAGTGAACTGCATTTTAGTCAAACAATTATCTGAGAGTTAGAAAGGGTGATTGTTTTTATCAAGAATCGTGAGGGAGATTTGCCGCTCTTCACGTATTCGTTTGGAGAATGTTACTCTTACAGCGTACAATAAATTAAGGGCCTTAGGGCCCGTCAAATACGCCTTGAGGAGGAAGTCCATGGCAAGCTCTTTCGATATTCAGCAATTTATTTCTCAACACTACAATCCAAAAGACTTCTCTCATCTGCACTGGACAGGAAGTTTTCAGGAGTATGTTGATCTTGTGATGAAAAATCCAAAGATCGCACGTAACTCTTTTCAGCGCATCTACGACATGATCATGAGCTACGGTACATCTCAGTACACAGAATATAAAAAAGAAGTTACTCGTTATCACTTCTTCGACGATCCGTTTGAGAATGGTAAAGATGCTATCTTCGGTATTGATGTTCACTTAATGAAAATGGTGAACTTCTTCCAATCAGCAGCTCTTGGTTACGGAACAGAGAAGAGGGTTCTTCTTCTTCACGGTCCGGTAGGTTCTGCTAAATCATCTGTGTCTCGACTGTTGAAAAAAGGTCTTGAGCATTACTCACGCACTGATGAAGGCGCCCTTTATACTTATGAATGGGTTGATGAGAGCGGATCACCAATTCTTGGTGGACAAAAAGTTTTTGCAAGTCCGATGCACGAAGAGCCGCTTAAGCTTCTTCCGCCTGAAGTTCGCGACAGATTCCTTGCTGAATTAGCAAAAGTTAATACATCTAAATACAAAGTAAAAATCAAGGGTGAAGTAAACCCTGCTTGTCGTTTCATCCTGAATGAATACATGCTTCAGTATGATGGTGACTGGAACAAGGTGATGAAGCACCTCCGCGTGAAACGTCTTATTCTTTCTGAAAAAGACCGTCGAGGTATTGGTACATTCCAGCCAAAAGATGAGAAGAACCAGGATTCAACTGAATTAACTGGTGATATCAACTACCGTAAAATTGCGATCTACGGATCAGATTCTGATCCACGTGCATTCAACTTTGATGGTGAGTTCAACATCGCTAACCGCGGTATCGTTGAGTTTATCGAGATGTTGAAACTTGACGTTGCCTTCTTGTATGACCTTCTAGGTGCTTCACAAGAGCAATCCATCAAGCCGAAGAAGTTCGCACAGACAAATATCGATCTTGTGATCCTTGGACACACGAACGAACCAGAGTACAGAAAGCTTCAGTCGAACGAATTCATGGAAGCTCTTCGTGACCGTACAGTAAAAATCGACGTTCCTTATATCACTCGTCTTGATCAGGAATCTCGCATCTACCGTAAGGATTACAATAAAGAGACTATTCCAAATATCCACATTGCTCCTCACACGCTTGAGATGGCCTCCACATGGGCGATCCTAACACGTCTTGAAGAGCCGAAAAAATCTGACCTTACGAAGCTTCAGAAATTGAAACTTTATAACGGTAAGACACTTCCGGGTTACAACGAAGACAACGTGAAAGAACTTCGTAAAGAAGCTGTTCGCGAAGGTCTTGAAGGTATTTCTCCTCGTTATATCCAGGATAAAATTTCAAATGCTCTCGTTAAGAATGGTCATATTGGCTGTCTTAACCCATTCATGGTTTTCAATGAACTTGAATCAGGGTTGAAGCACCACGCTCTTGTGAACTCACCTGAGCAGATGGATCAGTACCGCGAGATGCTTGCAGTTTGTCGTCAGGAATACGAAGACATCGTCAAAAACGATGTTCAGAAAGCGATTTCAGTTGATGAATCTGCGATCCAGACTCTTTGTGCAAACTACGTCGATAACGTCAAAGCATACACTCAGAAAGAAAAAATCCGTAACAAGTACTCTAACAAACTAGAGGAAGCGGATGAAAGATTCATGAGAGCGATTGAAGAGAAGATCGATATTCCTGAGTCACGTAAGGATGATTTCCGTCGTGAACTTATGAACTACATCGGTGCACTTGCAATTGAAGGGAAGCAGTTCGATTACAAAATGAACGAACGTCTTCACCGTGCTCTTGAATTGAAACTTTTCGAAGATCAGCGTGACACGATCAAACTTACGACAATCATCTCTAACGTTGTTGATAAACAAACACAAGAGAAGATCGAAGTAGTTAAATCGCGTCTTATCAAGAATTTCAATTACTGTGACATCTGTGCCACAGACGCATTGAACTTCGTTGCTTCGATTTTCGCGAAAGGCGATTCAATTAAGTCTTAGTAGACGAGAGGTTTTGAGTGGATCATCCGATTAAACGAGATCACGCCAGATTCCGGAAGATTGTTAAGGGTAAAATCCGTGACAATCTCCGGAAATATGTCTCTCAGGGTAATCAAATTATCCCTAAGGGAACTGAAAAATTCACAGTACCAATGCCGAGTATTGATATTCCCCGTTTCCGTTTCGGAGATAAATCTCAGGGCGGTATGGGACAAGGTCAAGGTCAGCCTGGTGACCCGGTAGACGGTCAGCAGGATCCTAATGGTCAACCTGGACAAGGTGAGGCAGGAGAAGGTGAAGGGAACAAGGAGCTTGAGGTAGAACTCTCGCTCGAAGAACTTGCACGCATTCTTGGTGATGAGCTTGAACTTCCGAATATTGAGCCGAAAGGTAAAAAATCTCTTCAATCAGTAGTCGATCGCTATACAAATATCGGTACAACTGGTCCGGATTCTCTCCGTCACCTTCGTCGTACTTATAAGCAGGCCTTAAAACGCCAGATCGCTACCGACTCATACGATCCTGAGAATCCAAGTGTCGTTCCTATCCGTCGCGACTTCCGCTACCGTTCAGCTGATACGAAAGTAGAAATGCAGAACGCAGCAGTTGTGATCTATATGATGGACGTATCTGGTTCAATGGGGGATGAGCAGAAAGAGATTGTTCGTACAGAATCTTTCTGGATTAACCTTTGGCTTAAGTCTCAATACAAAGATATCGAAATTCGTTACATCATTCACGATGCAACTGCGAAAGAAGTGGATGAACATACTTTCTTCAGAACGCGTGAATCGGGCGGTACGCTCATTTCATCTGCGTACAATCTGTGCAAAGAGATCATCGAGAAAGACTACAATCCGAATGAGTGGAACATTTATCCGTTCCATTTCTCAGATGGTGATAACTGGTCTGCTGACGATACAAAACTTTGCTTAGAGCTTCTGGATAAGGTCATTCTTCCGGTTTCAAACCAGTTCTGTTACGGACAGGTTGAATCACGTTACGGTTCAGGTCAGTTCTACAAGGATTTGACTGCGAAATATGGAACGAATTCTGAGAAACTCACTCTTTCTAAAATTAAAAATAAAGAAGGCATCCTGGACTCAATTAAAGAGTTCCTTGGGAAGGGGAAATAATGAATCGCTCGAAGCCCATCACTGGTGAACTTCTTGCTCTGAAAAATGAAATCGAAGGCTATGCCATCGAGTACGGACTCGATTTCTTCCCGCAGGTTTTTGAAGTTTGTGATTACGATACAATTAACATCCTTGCTGCTCAGGGTGGATTTCCTTCGCGTTATCCTCACTGGAAGTTCGGGATGGATTACGATCAGCTCTCAAAGGGCTACGCTTATGGATTACAGAAGATCTATGAGATGGTGATCAACACTGAGCCTTGTTACGCTTATCTTCTCCAGGCAAATAACTGGGTAGATCAGAAAATTGTTATGGCGCACGTTTACGGGCACAATGACTTTTTCAAGAACAACATGTGGTTCAGTAATACTAACCGTAAGATGATGGACGTCATGGCCAACCACGGAACAAAAATCCGTCGTTACATGGAACGCTATGGTTACGATACGGTTGAGACATTCATTGATAAGGTTCTTTCACTTGAGAATCTCCTCGATATCAACGAACTTTTTGAAACGAGCTCACTTAAGCGTCACCGTTCTGAGCAAAACGAACAGCAGAAAGTTGAAAGTGGCGATGATGGTTATCTGATTGATGACCGTTCAGCGGCCCTTAAATCATTCATGCGCACAAAAGCTCGTAACGTTAAAAAAGATGATATTAAGAAAAGCGATGATGAAGAATTCACGGCCGAAAAACCGCTTAGTCACAGAACTAAAGACGTTCTTGGATACCTTATACAGTACGCTCCGATTGAAGAGTGGCAGGCAGATATCATCGGAATACTAAGAGAAGAGGCCTATTACTTCCTCCCTCAGCGTATGACGAAGATTATGAACGAAGGCTGGGCATCTTACTGGCACTCAACCATCATGACTCAAAGAGCTCTTGATGCTTCTGAGATCGTCGATTTCGCTGATAAACACGCAGGTGTTATGCACATGAGTAAGCAGAACATCAACCCGTATAAGGTTGGTATCGAGCTTATGCGTGATATCGAGTACCGCTGGAACCGCGGTATGTTCGGTAAAGAGTATAACGAGTGCACAGATATGCGTGAGAAAGCTGCCTGGGATACTAAACTAGGCAAAGGTAAAGAAAAGATCTTTGAAGTGAGAAAATCACACAATGATATCTCATTCATCGATGAATTCCTGACTCCTGATTTCTGTGAACGTCAGCAACTCTTCACTTATAAGTACAATCCGCGCACTGGCCGCTTTGAAATCGATTCAAAAGATTTCCAGGCGATCAAGCAGAAGCTTCTTTCTCAGCTTACAAATTTCGGCCAGCCGATCATTGAAGTTGAAGACGGAAACTACATGAACAGAAAAGAGCTACTTCTTAATCATGTTCACTATGGTGTGGATCTTGATGTGAATTTTGCGAATGAAACTCTTCGTAACCTCTACGCTATCTGGCGCAGACCGGTTAACTTAAAAACTAAGTATGAAGAGAAAGAAGTGGTCTTCCACTTTGACGGCAAAGAATTTAAACCACAGCACTAATTAATCATTTACCAGGAAGCTCTCGAGTTTCCTGGTGAATTCTCTCCAATGTGCTTCCTCAAAATAATCCGGATGAAAAATTATGTGATGGGCCCCAAGACCCTTACGAAGATATTTTCGTTCAACAAATTCCACATTCTCTAAATGACTTCTTAAAGCAAAGGCATCCACGAGCTCATCTTTGGGATCGATGAATACTTTTGTCGGAACTCTGAAGGCACCCCTGACTTTCTGATAGATCAGCATTCCCTGAACGAGGATATTGTACTCCCAAGCGTTCATGATTTCATAACGCCGGAATGGTTTAGGTGACATGCTTTTAATGGCAAAAAACGAAGGAAGAATCTTCAGGGCCTTCTCAATTAGCTTCTGACGGTTGATGTAGAGAGCAGGTGCGAGGAGGATTTGCTTCAGGGGTTTGTGTTCCTGATTCTTTTCAAGCCATAACTGAAGGTAAAGGGCACCATGCGAGAAGGCGATGGCATAGTAGGGTTTATCCTTCAGTGCTTTCATCTTCTGATCAAAAATCCCGATGGCCTCTTTGATGTCTTTTGCTTCTTTGCGGTTTTTCCCGTGACCGGGAAGAATGATCAATTCCGTCTCAAAACCAAGCTCTTTGAAGTGCCTGATGAGCGGGCCGAAACAATCCTGGTTGTTGTTTAATCCGTGAAAGAAAACGATCTTATTGTTTCGGGATAAGTTGTATGAGTTTGTCATCCATCTCTTCTATGTCGATCTGATTTACGTACACTGTTTCTTTGAGCGGCTGGTTGAATTCTTCTTTAACGAGTTTCTCCCAGTCACGCTTCTCAGAGAGTTTTTCTTCGCGTCTGATAGTAAGTGGGAAAGCATCCCATTGTCCAAGCTGAAAAAGGACCCAACAATTAACAAGATCGTATTGCTCACAGCTCATGTTGGCCTGCTTACGCACGAGATCCGGTTTGTTCTGCATCAGGGCCGTGAAGCTTGCCAGTTGTGTTACGTCAATCTCCGCTCCACGACGCGATCTTTCTGCAATCGTAAGGAGGACTTTGTCCGCTTTATCGTAATCACCTTTCTGCATCAGGAATGCTGCAGTCAGGGTCATCTTGTTAATCTGAGTCTGAGGAGAGGCGATGACCATCTCAGCATATTTACTTCCGCCTTCCCAGTCACCGAGTAGCCACGCGAGTGGAAGAAGTCGTTCCATGGCGTTCTGTGAGTTAATCTTCTGCTCTAAAGCAAGTTTGAATTGTGCGTAAGCGAGTTCGTACTTATTTCTCAGAAGATAAAGGTTACCTTTGATATTTTCTGAGTTTGGAGATTTCAGGTCTTCTACAAAACGATATGATTTAGCGAGAGCACCAACTCTGAAAAAGATCTGTCCCGCAAGTTCACGAACCTCGGAATCCTGGAGCTGATCAACTGTCAGTTCAGGAAGCTGATCCATCACTAATTGTTCCTGATTCAGATAAAGAGCAAGTTTGAGCATCACTTTCAATTCATCATTATCAAGGGCAGCAAGCTTCAGACGTTTGAATGGAATCTTTGTTGAACCAACTGTTGGTTTAAGTTTTAACTGTACAAGAGTTTCAAGCCAAACGAGGTTTTTCTCCCTGAAATTTCCCGGATTCTCAAGCTGGCATCTCGCCCAGTCATCTTCCAGATCTACTGTTTTATTCAGGACAATTTCCGAGAGAACTTTCAACGTACAGATCTTTGCATAATGAGGCATGTTCTGAAGTTCAGGGAGAGTCAGGTACTGATAAGTTTTTTCGAAATCTGACGTCATGAAATTAAGGATCGCAAGATACCTGTAAATGACCGGACGGAGTTTTGTTTCCTGATAGGTGAGTTTAGCAAGATAGACTTTCGCAAGCCTGATCTCACCATTAATGAGGTAATACTTCACTCGTTTAAGATCATCACTTTGACCTTTCATTTCACTGAAGAGAACGAGATTTAATTCTTCCAGATCATAGATGGAAGGAGGTGGTTTGAGCGTTCCCCTGAGTCTCAGGAGATTGGGTGTAGCATAGCCGATCGATCCGCCATCATTACGGATAGGAAGATCTACTTCAGCTCCCCAGGCGGAAAACGCGATCAATAAAAAGAACAATAACTTCATAGTAAACCTATCGAAATTTTCTCCGATAAGTTTAAAAAGATATTGAGAGGAAAATGATTAGAATTGTCGGGTATTTATTCATGCTTGTTACTTTTTCCGCGCACGCGCTTGTGCCGGTGGAAGGTATTCTCATGGGTGAAGCTCAGTCTGATATCCAAAATGATCCATTGTCTGCGATCTTCTCAGAGATTTACGATAAAACCCAATTCGGGGAAAACAAGAAAGTTAAGCTTTATCACGCGACTTGGGAAAGTGGTCAAAACCTAAACGAGAGTTGCGGCTATCTGGGAACTCCGGTTTATTCAACTGTATGGCAGGAAAAGCAG
Organism: Halobacteriovoraceae bacterium; assembly: GCA_040376635.1. Taxonomy (GTDB): domain Bacteria; phylum Bdellovibrionota; class Bacteriovoracia; order Bacteriovoracales; family Bacteriovoracaceae; genus Peredibacter. The sequence continues at coordinate 8,025 of JBEIQF010000031.1, read as the reverse complement.
GCGAGGCGATCAGTTGCGGCCACTCTTCAATATATAGGTCTGGACACCTCTATCAAGGCGATTGGTGCTTACGCGAAGAAACTCGATGTGAGTTACGATAACTTCAAGACTCTTTCAAGTAACCTGATGAAGAACTATTGTTCAAAGAACATCACGATTTTCTCTCTGAAAAATATCGAGAAATCTCTTCAGTACTATTATGACAATCCTCAGATGAACATCATTCCTTCGATTGAGTCTTCACCATTTGCGACTCCGCAGGTGAAGGTGAGTACGGAAAAACCAAATGCGCGATCAAAAGAATTCGATCTTGTGATCAAAAACTTCCGTGATTTCTGTTCATGGGGTGGTGAGACTGAAGATTACCGTATGATGACGAGTTATCTCAATAACCGTTACATTATGGCGTTCGTCATTAAGAACATGCTAGGCCTTCAGGATAAAGTGGACGACAAACTTCAGAAAGTTCTGACCGTCGCCAGCGATGATACTGTTCAGGTTGGCTGTACAGAGCTTATCTGCCGTAAGGACACTCTTGCTTCATTTAAAAATAAATTTCCTTTGAGTGCTGGTTCAACAGGTATTGAGACAGATTTGCCAAAATTGTACTGTCATCATTTCCGTTATCAAAATGCTCCTCAGAAAACGACTCCAGAAGTGAAGGCGTGGATCAAGGCCGAAGAGCTTGAGGATCCCATCTTCAATACATCTCAGTTTATCTCTCTTATGACTGGTGTTCCGGATTTCTTTAACGGAGTGGAGAGTTATGTTGATATTCCACTTTTAGTCAGAAGCAGTGTTGATGATCGTTGGAATCAGTGGGCCAAAAACGTTTTAAATTCTTTCTCACGTGATCTTCTGTATGAAGAATCCTTCAAGGTAAAAGTTGAACCTCGTCGTGACCTGGCTTCTCTTGGCACTCAAGGTTTCCAGATTGATTTCAGTATCACTCTGGGTGAAATGGACAGGATCTTAAAGGACAACGACAAGCTTGGACTGACTTTTGATCTGAAACTTTCCAAAAACTATATCCGTTCTCTCAGAACGAAGTGGTCAGTACTTGAGAAGGCCGCTGACTTTGAAGGGCAGAAAGCTTTTAAGGAAGAGATTGCGAGATACATTAATCTTCAGATCAGAACAAAAGAAAAACTCTTCACACAGAAACTCTGGAATGACGACTTTTCAAAACTGATCGGGGAGGAACTCCTTGAGCAGGCCCTTACTTATAGAGGGAATCTCTTTGAGTCATATCAGGATCAGGTCCTACGAGTACCTGTAAAATTTTCTTATGGGCTCTTTGCGATCGCCTATCTTCGTTATCGCGCAGATGTGGCCGCAGGCCGTATGAAAGTTTCTCTATAAGATTCGTTTTAGCTTCACGCGTTTAGCTTCCAAAAATAATCCTCCTCCTGTACCCTTGACTAAAATTGTAGCAACCTCATCTTTCATTTATGGCCAAGAAAACAACTAAAAATCACATCACTCCTGAGATCGTCGGGACTGCGAAAAAGAAGCAGCTGGAGACGAAAAAATCAGAAGTGATTGATGTTGAAATAGATTCAGACGAAGACTTTATTATGCCGGAACCTCCCGGAGAAGCACTCCTGCCTAAAATGGCCGATCTGCTTCCCGTCGTTAAAAAATCAACTGACCTCAAGGTTCAGGATCCACTTACAGTTTATTTAAAAGAAATTTCCCGTCATAAACTTTTATCCATCGAAGAGGAAAGAGAGCTTACGGCCGAACTTCTTCGTACGGGTGACATTGACGTCGCTAAAAAACTTGTTCTCGCCAATCTCCGTCTCGTCGTGAAAATCGCTCTTGAATACAAGAGTGCTCACAAAAATGTGATGGATTTGATTCAGGAAGGGAATATTGGTCTCATGAAGGCCGTTTCAAAATACGATCCTTCAAAAGGTGCTAAGCTTTCCTACTATGCTAGCTGGTGGATTCGTTCTTATATCCTAAAATTCATCCTGGATAACTTCCGTCTAGTGAAAATCGGAACGACTCAGGAACAGAAAAAACTCTTCTATAATCTCATGCGTGAAAAACAGCGCTTGATGAACATGGGGATTAATCCTGACGTTAAACTTCTTTCTGATAATCTTGGCGTCTCAGAGAAATCAGTGATCGAGATGGATCACCGTCTTGGATCCCACGGGCAAGAAGTTAGTCTTGATAAACCCCTGGACGAAGACGGTGGGCGTCAAACGATCGGGGATCTCCTGAGCGATGATCAAGAAGGCCTTGATTCAAAACTTGCAGATTTACAGAATCTCGAAATTCTCAAAGAACAACTGGGTGAATTCGTCAAAGGCCTCAAGCCTCGTGATCAGGAAATCTTTAGAAAACGATTACTTAGCGAGATTCCCGAAAGCCTTCAGAGTATCGCTGACCAGTATGGCGTTTCTCGCGAGAGAATCCGTCAGGTTGAGGAACGACTCATTGATCAATTAAAGATTTACATGTCTGAATTTCTTAGATAAAACCACTATAAGTTCAATAATTTAAACGAGGATTTGGAAGCAATTACGCTCATCCAAATTACCTTGTACTTGGTTTCAACGTACGGTTGTTGCTAGGTCATAGGAGAGAAAAATGATTACAGTTGAAAAATCAAAAGAGCTAACTGCAAAGTTTGGCGGATCTGAGAAGAACTCAGGATCTACAGAAGTTCAGGTTGCGATTCTTACTGAAAGAATTAAAAACCTTGCTCCTCACTTTGAGAAAAACAAGAAAGATCACTCAGCAATGAGAGGTCTTATGAAGATGATTGGTCAACGCCGTTCACTTCTTAAGTACCTAAGTGCTAAAGATGAAGCTCGTTACAACAAGCTCATCAAAGAACTCGATCTACGTAAGTAATTTCGAACAAAGAAGGGGCCAAGTGGCCCCTTCGTATTTTGCCACAAGAAGACCAAAGGACGAGGTCACAGGTATTTTAAGAGATAAAAAGGATTTTGATTTGTTTCAACTCAGTATCCTCTGTATCTCTCAAACTTCTGACTCTTCCCACGACAAACTTCCAGAACAAAATACAAATACAACATTCAAGGCACACCCTTTGGTGCGCCCGTTTTTTAGGAGATTCTATGTTGAATAATAAAAAAGAATTTAAAATGAACTACGGTGGTAAGGAAATTACCCTCGAGACAGGACGCTTTGCTAAGCAAGCGACTTCGTCTGTCCTCGCTTCATGCGAAGGCACTCAAGTTCTCGTAACACTCATGTGCGCTAAAGAAGTAAACGATGGGCAGGATTTCTTCCCACTCATGGTCGACTATAAAGAAAAATTCTACGCTGCTGGTAAGTTCCTTGGCGGATTCATGAAGCGCGAAAGCCGCCCTTCAAACGCTGAAATTCTTATCATGAGACTTATCGACCGTCCTCTTCGTCCACTTTTCCCTGAAGGATTCATGTACGAGACGATCGTGACAGCTCAAGTGTTGTCATTCGGTAAAGGCGATCCAGAAGTTCTTGCTGGTCTTGGTACTTCTGCAGCTATTTCAATTTCTGATGTTCCATTCAATGGCCCACTTGGTTTTGCTAAAGTTGGTAAAGTTGATGGCAAACTAGTTCTTAACCCAACTCGTGAAGAATTTGATAACGGAGCTCTAGGGCTTCTTGTTGCTGGTTCTAGAGAAGCGGTTCTCATGGTTGAAGGTGAAGCGAATGAAGTTTCTGAAGCAGATATGCTTGAAGCAATCACATTCGGCCACACGAACATCAAAGAGTTCTGTAAGCTTGTTGATCAGATGGTTAAAGAAGTTGGCCAGAAGAAGCGTGAGTTCACACCTGTTACTCCAAACGCAACTCTTATGACTGAGTCTTTCAAAGACTTCACTGCTGAAGCTCGTAAAGTGCTTGCAGTTAATGTTAAGCAAGAGCGTTCAAACGCTACTTCAGCTCTTAAGAAACATATCAAAGAATCACTTAAAGCAAACCCTGCTAAGTACGGTTTGACTGAAACTTCTGACTTCGGCAAAGAGGCTGCTAAAGTAACTGACGAAGTTCTTTACAAGCTCATGCGTGCTGACATTCTTAACGAAGAAAAGCGTATCGCTGGCCGTCCAGTAACTAAAGTTCGTGAAATCGAAACTGAAACTTCAGTTCTTTCTGGGGTTCACGGTTCTGCACTTTTCACACGTGGTGAAACTCAAGTTCTTGCTGCTGTTACAATCGGTGGTAAAGAAGGCGAGCAGATGTACGATTCTATCCACGGTGTTGGTTATGATAAATTCTACCTTCACTATGCTATGCAACCGTTCTCGGTTGGTGAAGCTCGTGGTTACAGAGGTGTTGGCCGTCGTGAAGTTGGTCACGGAAACCTTGCTGAACGCGCTCTTAAAAAAGCTATGCCATCTCAGGCAGACTTCCCTTATACAATCCGTGTTGCTTGTGAAGTTCTAGAATCTAACGGTTCTTCTTCAATGGGTTCTGTTTGTTCAGGCTCAATGGCACTTCAGGATGCTGGTGTTCCTCTTAAAGGACCTGTTGCGGGTATCGCGATGGGACTCATCAAGGAAGGCGACAAGTACAAGATCCTTACAGACATTCTTGGTGATGAAGATCACTTGGGTGACATGGACTTCAAACTTGCTGGTACTGCAAACGGTATCACAGCTATTCAAATGGATATGAAAATCGCTGGTATCTCTGAGCAGATTTTCCGTGAAGCTCTTGCTCAGGCAAAAGAAGCACGTACTCACATCCTTGGTGAGATGGCGAAAACAATCTCTACAAATCGTCCGGCATTCAAAGCTGGTGTTCCACAAATCAAGTCGTTCAAAATTGCTCCGGATAAAATCGGCGCACTTATCGGCCCTGGTGGTAAGAACATCAAAGGTCTACAGGAAAACTTCAAAGTTACTATGGACGTTGCTGAAGACGGAACAGTTAAAGTTCTTGGTGTTGACGTTGCTAAGATCGATGAAGTGATCGCACTTGCAGATATGCAGCTTAACGGTCCTAAGATCGGTGCTGTTTATAAAGGTACTGTTGTCACAATCAAAGAGTACGGTGCATTTGTTGATATCGTTCCAGGTCTTGCTGGACTTGTTCACGTTTCTGAAATCGCTGACGAGCGCGTGAATGATCCAAATGAATATCTTACTGAAGGCCAGCTTCTTGACGTTAAAGTTCTTGAAGTAGACCGCTTCGGCAAAATCAAGCTTTCTGCTAAAGCAGTAGCTCCTGTTGCGAAGAAGGCGAAGTAAGATGTCTTCCGCTGTAGAACGTGTGCACGTCGCAGTAAAAGTAGTCACTCTTCCTCATTATGATGAGAGTTTCGAACTTCCTTTCTATGCCACTGAAGGTGCTGCTGGTGCGGACATCCGTGCAAGCATTCCTGAAAAAAAATCCATCACTGTAAAACCAGGGGAGCGTTTACTCGTTCCCACTGGTCTTCAGATGGAAATTCCATTCGGCTATGAAGTTCAAGTGAGACCTCGTTCTGGTCTTTCTCTTAAATCTCCACTCATGATTGTAAATTCCCCTGGGACTATCGATTGCGATTACCGTGGTGAAGTGAACATCATCGTAGGAAATTTCGGAAAAGAAGATTACGTGATTGAACATGGTCTTCGTATCGCTCAGCTGGTGATTGCTCCCGTTATTCAGGCGAAGTATTCGATCACGAATACTCTCGGTGAAACCAAGCGTGGGGCAGGTGGTTTCGGTTCAACCGGAACTAGATAACTCTTACAAAGGATATACACATGGAATTGAAAGTCCCTTACTCTCAAATCACAGATAAGAAGCAAGGTTATGAACAGGCCAAGAAACTTATTCCGGAAGTGATTTCAAAGTTCGGTGTGTCTGCAGACGTAAAAAATGATGATGCAGCAACAACATTAAGTGCTAAAGGTTCTGGATTTGAAGCAAAAATCGAATTCAAAGAAACTGAAGCGATCGTTAACGTAGATCTTGGATTTCTTTTAAAACCATTTAAAGGAAAAATCCTTGATACAATTGAGAAGCAAATTAAGAAAGTAGTATGAGCAATTATAAAGTTACCTTATGGCCGTCAGGGGATACCCTGGAAATGAATGGAGAAGATACACTTCTCAATCAGCTTAAAAAGGCCGGCAAAAAAATTAAATCCAGCTGTGGCGGATGTGCTACATGCTCTGATTGTTCAATCATCGTTAAGTCAGGCGAAATGAATCTTTCTCCCCAGACTTTTGAAGAACTACGCCTTTTAGGAAATGTGTTCCACATCACTAAAGAGCGTCTTTCATGTCAGACGAAGCTTTTAGGTGATGTCACTTTGGACATCTCGGCCCATGATAAAAACACATCTACGGGTAAAATCGAGAGTTCTAAGGCCTCTCAGGGCCAAAAGAGCACCAAAACCATGCTGAAAAAGCGTGAAGACATTGAAAAACAAGTGATCGAAAGTAAGGAAAAAAACCAAGAAAAACCGTCAGACACTTGGTATCGTCACTGGGAAAAAGGTGAAGGCGAAGGACAAGATTCCAACAAACCTAAAAAGCTTGGTGGAAATAAAAAGGTGAAGCCTTTCAATTTTAATGAACCTGAAAAAGATGAGACTGATAAATAAGGAGTAATTGCATGTCACAAGCAGCAGCTGCAGCATCCATCGGAGCTACAGACAACAAGTTCCCGTCACAGATTAAGTACATCGTAGGTAACGAGGCGTGCGAACGTTATTCTTACTACGGTATGAGATCAATTCTTACTGTATTCATGATTCAAGTACTTCTTATGCAAGAAGCGAAGGCAACTTCGACTTACCACTTCTTCGCAGCTGCATGTTACTTGTTCCCACTACTAGGTGCATTCATCTCTGATAGAATCCTTGGTAAATACAAAACGATTCTTTATCTTTCTCTCGTGTACTGTGTTGGTCACGCTGTTCTTGCAATTTGGGAAACAGAAATGGGCCTTTACTGGGGTCTAGGTCTTATCGCTCTCGGTTCTGGTGGTATTAAGCCATGTGTATCTGCTCACGTAGGTGACCAGTTCAAAGCTAACCAGACACACCTTCTTAAGAAAGTTTACGAGTTGTTCTACTTCATGATCAACTTCGGTTCATTCTTCTCTACAATCATCACTCCATGGACACTTAAAGCTTACGGTCCTTCAATCGCTTTCGGTATTCCGGGTGTATTGATGTTCCTTGCTACAATCGTTTTCTGGATGGGTCGTCACGAATACATTCACGTTCCACCTACAAAATCAGATGGTCACGGTCTATTTAACGTTGTTATCTCTGCATTCAAACATAACGGCTCACGTAAGCCTGGTATGAAGTTCCTTGATGGTGCAATTAAAGATCACTCTCAAGAGCAGATTGAAGCGGTTAGAGCAGTATTTGATATCGCGAAACTTTTCGCAGCTATCTCTGTGTTCTGGGCACTCTTTGACCAGCACGGTTCTTCATGGGTTATTCAAGCTATGAAGATGGATCTTAACTTCATGGGAGTTGAGTTCGAAGCATCTCAGATCTCTGCATGGAACCCAATCATGGTTATGGGTCTCATTCCTCTTTTCTCAATGGGTATCTACCCAGCACTTGATAAGATGGGCTTCAAGACAACTCCAATCCGTCGTATGACTCTTGGTATGTTTGTTGGTGCTCTTTCTTTCGCTCTCGTTGCTGTTATGCAGATGTTCATGGATGGCGGTATGAAACTGAACGTAATGTGGCAGTTCTTCCCGTACCTTGTTATCACAATGGCGGAAGTTATGATTTCAATCACAGGTCTTGAGTTTGCTTATACTCAAGCTCCACGTTCAATGAAGTCTTCAGTGATGTCTATCTGGCTTCTCACTGTATTCTTCGGAAACATGCTTACAGCTTATGTTTCTAAACTTGAAAACATCATCCCAGTTGCTTCTACAGGCTACTTCGCATTCTTCGCTGTTCTTATGGCGGTGTTTGCTGGTGTGTTCTGGTTCATGGGAACAAGATACAAAGTTAAAAACTACATGGAAGGCTAATCTCTTAAAAGAGGCCTGAAATAAAAAAGCCCCTCGAAAGAGGGGCTTTTTTTTTAT
>JBEIQF010000467.1:0-2199 GCA_040376635.1 Halobacteriovoraceae bacterium | reverse complement strand
GTAAATTTTCATCACGAGTCTCCGAAGAGAAAACCACAGGGAATTGTTATGAAAAAACTGATTTTGTCAGCTTTTGCTATGAGTCTAATCGTTATGCCACAGTGGGGACACTCTCAAACTGAGGCCGTTGACGATTTTCTGGGTCTTGAGAGTGAAATTCTTCCTGACTTAAAAGGGAAGCAAAAATTTACTGCGCCTGACCTTCATGAGAAAGAAAACTGGAATGTGACTCCTGATAAAGTTGAAATTGATCTTCCTGAACCTAACAAGGGGCAGGGTTATTCCATTATCCCTTGGTCAACTCAGGATCCGGAAGACTGGCTCAGCATCAACACCTGGTTACTTGAAAGAAAAATCAAAGACGAAACTCCAGACTGGAAAATCCGTCTTCGTCAGGCCGAACACAAGGAGCTTGTTGGAAAAGTTCTTCAGTGCAAAGGTACATGCGAAGTTTTTCGCGGTTCAAATAAAGCAAAAGTTCAGCATCTCTCGCGCATCACTGAAGGTGATGAAGTCAAAACCGGAAAAGATTCTGTCGCTTGGATTTATCTGATGGATGGAAGTCTCATGAGGCTTTCTCCGGAAACTTCTGTTTCGATGAATGAATTCAATCTAACGAAAACGGATTTCTTCATCCTCGCAAGATTGAATCAGGGCCATATCTTTTTCCATCCACGTTCATCAAAAGAACTTCCGATGGAATTTTCTCCTGAAACAGATTCAGTGAGCCTTCCGCTTCTTGTGAGAGAGGCCAACCAACAGCATTTTGAGAGGGGAATTTATAAATACCAGACGGATGAACAACGTTTAACTGAAGTCATGTCTCTCGATGAAAATGCAGTGAAAAACCAGATCAATGTTCTGAACGCTTTTAAAGCAGATCATAATCCTGTCATGAATTTCAAGACACGTGTCATGATCGTGTCTCCAAACTCAAGTCTTGTGGCAAGAGATGTTAGTTTTGATTACGTTTATCTTCCGGGTGGGAAAGGCTACTTCAAGAAACGTTCAACTGAAGAAGGTGAAGAATTCAATTTGCACCTTCGTGGTTATGCCATGACTCAAGCCTTTACAGTGAGCGAACAGAGCTGGAATGAAGTTGATATCAACGGAAGAAACTACAGCCCTATGACGGATGTTCCCGGCACTCTTCAGGTGCTTGAACTTATCACAAAACGAATCAAGTCTATTGAGCTAGCTCGTGAGATCTGGGTGAAGGATTTTACTCTTCCTATCATGGCCTCAAAAACAGATGCAACGATCCTTGCGAGAGACTATGGTTACACTTTGTGGGGTGATGAGATGTCCCGGCGTTTTGATTTCCTTGTTGAGTACACAAGGCGAATTGAGACAACTAACCTCAGATCAATTGAGAACTTACTTGTGAAGCTTGAAGGAAGCGGTGAAACAGTTCGCCGTGAGTTGTCAGACGAACAGTACCAGGTGAGCTTAAATCACTATCTTTTGGGTCTCAAAAACCGTTATGATAAGAAGAAAATGCGGGTGAGAGACATGAATGACCTGCAATACTACGTCTGGATTCTGAAAAATGGGAAACTCTAAATTAAAATTTGTCCTGGCCTCTGCTTCTCCAAGAAGAAAAGAACTTGTAGGACATCTGAAAGTTCCGTTTGAGATTCTCACTCTCAATATTCCTGAAGAGTCTTCTTCAAGTGATCCGGTTACATTCTCCTCTGAAATTGCTGAAGCGAAAGGTGATGCTGTCTTCGAGAAATTGAAGAAAGAGCGTCCAGAAAATTACTATATCGTTTCTGCTGACACGATTGTGGTTCTTGGAAACAAGATCTATGGTAAGCCGGCCGACAGAAATGAAGCTCGCCAGTTTTTAAATGAACTGGCAGATAAATCTCACTCTGTTTTCACTGCTGTTTCCATCATTCTTTATAACGATGGCAAAAAAGAAAAATTCGGCTTCGTTGAAGAAACGAAAGTCACATTCAATAAAATTCCTGACGCTCTAATGGAGCGCTATCTTGATACTGGTGATTCCCTGGATAAGGCGGGCGCCTATGGTATCCAGAACGGTTCGTTAAGCTTCATTTCAAAAGTTGATGGCGACTACGCAAACGTTGTCGGCTTTCCTCTCGCAAGATTTGTAACTGAGAGTGAAAAATTCCTGAAGACAAAATTCCCTCATGAGGATCTATGGCTAAATCTATTCTAATCTTTTCATTATTC
>JBEIQF010000084.1:0-11062 GCA_040376635.1 Halobacteriovoraceae bacterium | reverse complement strand
TCTCGTATCCTGTTAAAAATCACTTCAGGAGCTGTTTGTGAAAACGAATGTGCAAAATCTAATTCTTCTCTTCTCTCTCGCAGGCCTTGCGGGATGTGGTGCAGGTGGAACGACTAGTGCAACTTTAGAAGTCTCTAAAGCATTCGCGACAACAAATACATCGTTCGGTGGTGGTCTGATTATTTCCGGTAAAAATCTTTCAACTGGTAAATCTTTTTCACAAGGTCTCACAACTTCAATGGAATTCAGAACGTCACTTGAAAAAGGAAAATGGAAAATTGTAGCTGTTGGTTGGGATGGCGGTGGTTCATCTGGAACTGAAAAACTTTTCGCCGGTGTTCCCTATTGCGGATCAGTTGAAGCAGATCTTTCAAGTGATCAGGAGACTGTTAATTTAACAATCAATACAACAAATTGTAATCAACCTGAATTCACTGGTGGATTCGTTGATGGATCAGGCCAGCTAAGATTGTTCGGCGGGATTATTACATGTAATACATTTCTCAACCCTACTGTCGGGCCATCAAGTTCTGGTGCTATTAATACACACTACGTAGCACCAGGTACTGGCACAGATACTTTTTGCTCTGGCATAGCTCCAGATCTTCAAAGTGAAGTAAAGGCCGTTAAAATTCACGCAATAAATAAACTTCCTGGTCAGGTGATTGATAATCTCGGGATGAACACTGGATGTATGCAGGGTCTATCATCACCGAACCATTCTGTTATTTACCCATCAAACGCATCAAACCCTTATGGTGTGGGTTATGATTTAAGACTTCCTTTGAGTAATGTTCCGTTTGTTGTCACAACCTACAAAGATACAACTTGTACTGAGCAACTTGCGACGTATCCATTCAAAGAAGGATTTGTTGCAGGTAATCCTGCGGCCTTCGATCACTTAGTTCATGACCGCGGTTCAATGGATGTAAAACTACTCCTTCCCGGTAATGATATAAGAAGAGCAAAATCGGCCCTCGTAAATCTCATGCCATTCTTTAAACGATACAATTCCGGCACTCCGGAAAAATTTGATACTGTTCCATCTAACTACTCTTCTCTCGGCTATCCGGCATTTAACGGTGAAACGAAAAAAATCGTTATGGAAGAAGAGTCCGATTGCGGAGACACGTTTGGATTCTCAGGAAACATTACAGCGACCTGTTCTGATCTTGGTGACCGGGTTGAAATTACTTATACTGGTACCGGAGTCGGAGCGGGAGATTTCACTTTCTATAATCCCGGTCCGGTTGCTCGTCGTACAGTTTATCTCAACGTTGAAGAATCAACTTTTACGCCAATCCTTTTTCATTCTCAAAAAGAGCTGATTCGTCTTCTTGGCGAAAGTGGAACAGACAGCAACGATACTTTCTTTGATTACAATAAACATGATGATGATAAAAAATATGGAGTTTTAGCTCAGGCCCGCCAGATGCTTTCAGCATCAGGTGCAGGTGGTGTACTTGGTATTCCTGATGATTCACTGTCTTTCAATCAGGCCTGCAATAACCTTGTCGCAGATAAAACAGTTACTATCTTCAACTATGATGAAATGAAGTTTGAATCTTACCGAGTGAATATTCACAACTCAAAAGTTTCAGGTCCCACTAATTATATGTGTCGTACCGGAACACTGAGTGCTTCTGACTGTGATACGACAACTGGTGCATTGGGTTTCAAAAAACGTATGCTGATTTATGATCACAAGCAGTCTACAATGACTCCGGCGATCACAATGGAATTCAGTTGTACCGGATACGTCGGTCGCCTGGAATCAAACTTTATCCGATCTGAAAGTATTTTTAGAACGAACACAAAGAAAATTGTTTCGTGGAATACTCAGACTGACTCGAACCTTGCCCAACAACGAATTGAATTCATGGAATGGTCGACAAACGAAAGACTTGTCTCATCGACATGGACTCTTCAGGTGGATGAGAGAAGAATGGGTCGCCTTCAGAAAAATGCTACCGATAACTATGATGCCTGGATTTACAGATTCGCCGCAGTTAAAGGTGCTTCAAACTTTGCTCAGCAAGTAGAGAGATATTTCTTCAAGACAGAAGGAACAACAAAAGTGTGTTTCCTGAATCAAAGAGGAACGCCTGTTCTGAATTCACAATTTAATTTTATCCTTCAAAACTCAGAACCACTTCTGGACGATGGCATTCTTGGATCAGAAGTTCCTGACGATGGTTTCATGCTGACTGATCCATATCCTCAAACTCAAACAACTTGCAGTACGCCTAACTTTATTGCACTTCCATCAGGCAACAGCTCTGACTTACTGGATGGATCTCTTGAATTTCAGTTGGGTGAATTTAATACTGACTTTACGGCGAAATTTGGCGGAACATTCTTTACGGCGCCGTAATTAACGGCCGACACTGATCTGGAGACCTGTACCCGCTTCGGGTGTTCCTGGAACAATACCGCCACCAGTTTGAGAGGTTGAACCAGATACAGTTCCAGTTCTGAGTTGATCACCGGCATCGAGAATACCACGTGGTGTGAACGCTCCAAGAACATCATTCGTAACGACTGTATTTGTATTCATAAGAGTTGGATTCTCTGCAAGAACATTACTCATATTCGCTAGACTCACACTTCCAGTACTCTGAACAGGAGCTGGTGCCTGCACTTCCTGAACTTTGACTGCACCTGAGGCATCATCAGTGACCGAAACAAGAACTTTACCATCTGCAGTTATTTCTACATTCTCAGGCGGTACGTACGTGCCGTCACTATTTACCTGGCCCATTTCCTGTCCAGGAATATAGGTGTTTGAGTTCTTATCAAGAAGACTTCCCGGACCTGGTGGAATGATCACACCTGAATCCATGTGAACGAAAGATCCGTTCGCTGGCTTGATTTGATTACCTTTAATGTACCCGTCAGGATCTGAAGATGAAGGAATATTTTTTTCTTCCCTTGCTGCTACCTGTGCAACTTCTGTTTTCAAAGTCTGAGAGTCATTACTCACAACTTTACCATCAAGTCCTTCCGGAACTACCGTATGCTTAACTTCTTCTCTCGTATTACTTGGAGTTCTTGAATTAAGTCCGTCGTTATTTTCCAGAGCTTCTCTCTGCTGAATATTCATGAGTGAAGGGATTGTCGGTTGAGGTCTCTCTCTTTCAACGACAGAAAACTCTCCGGGAAACATTCTCATCCCACGATCAACAATATTCTCAAGTTTGTCGCTTGAGAGATTTTTAGCACCGTCAAATTTATTGAAGGCAATCTCGCCTTCGAAAAGAACAGTAGCTGTATTCTTACCATTAGTAGAAATCATGAAATCAGTTCCGCGCACGCCGAGAACTGCATTTTTGGTTTTAATGAAAAGTTTCGATTTATTCTTATCGATCTGAAGATAGTCTTTTGTCACCTGAGAACGGATTTTTCCTTTCACGAGATCAATCACTCCGGAATCTTTTCCGGTAAAGTTCTCAATCTTCATCAGGGAATTAGGACCGATATTCATCTGAGACTTATCAGTGAAGATAAGTTTTACGAAACTTTTGTCAGTCGTCTTAATGATGGAACCATTCTCAACCCAGTCGTCTGCTTTTAATGCGCTTGGTTTTCCACCCACATAATTAACGACGTTCCCTTTGAGGATTTTGACGATCGCAACTTTAGGCGCAGACCAAACGGACATGGAGAATAGGATCAGCGGTAGAATGATAACTTTCATCAAATTCCTGTTAAGGGAGAAAGACCTCTAAAAATTATAAACTGTGGAATGAGGGCACCCAAGTCACCATCACATTCAGCAAGTTTTACCCTTCTTAGTGGCCTTCTTTTGTCCGGTAATCTTTTCATGATTCCGAACTAAGTCTTCAGGAACGCTTGGCGTCATCGCTAAAACCCCGATATTCAGGAGAATTATTCATGAAATTCATCGCTACGATGTCGCTTGGCCTATTGTTCGCTAGTTCTGTGTTTGCTCAGTCAGAGAACGGAATTCTTGAGGCCTGGAAAGGTTTCTCAGATCCGGAGATCTTTGATTCAGGATTTACTCACGAACTCACTGCTCTCCCGCTTGAAGGAACAATCCAGATTGGCCCACGTGCCTGGTCTGGCGATTATTGGGCATCAAAAAAAGGTGGCATTAACTACCGTTGGAACGCTGTAAAGAAAGAAGGGTTTGATTATAAATCACCTACTCGTGAAGCCGTTAAATCAATGACGATCGAGCAACTCTCTCAGCTTGCTCCAACTGAAAAATATGATCTCTTCGTTGGTCGATATGATTACCCTCTCAAAAAAGAGGCCGATGGTTCAGCATCAAAACTAGCTCGTGACTGGGCAGGCATTTGTCACGGTTGGGCACCAGCTTCAATCTTCCACAATGAACCAACTCCAAAAGTAATGACGAATCCAGATGGTATTCAGATTCCATTCGGATCAGCAGATATCAAAGCTCTTCTTAGTTACTTCTACGCTTTCTACCATGAAGTAGACACTGACCAGATGGGACTTCGTTGTTTCTTTGGTAGCTGGCTTGGTGGTATGCGTGCTTGTAATAACGATCTCAATGCAGGTGCCTTCCATATCGTTATCGCAAATAAACTTGGCCTTCAAAAAGAAGGCTTCATGATGGACGTTGATCGCTTCTCAGAAGTCTGGAACCAGCCAGTGACTGGATTTAAGTCAGTTGTTCTTGATTACAACCTCCGCCCTTCAAAAGATGCAGCAAAAGCAGCAGTTCGTGAGATGAGAGTGGCAACTGAACTCTTTTACGTTGATGAATCGGATCCAACGTGGAATACAGTTCACGGGACAAAAGAACAGGTTATTGCTAAGAAAGACCTTCGTTACAGACTTGAACTTGATGCTCAAGGGAAGATCGTAGGTGGCGAATGGGAATCTGAAACAAGACCGGATTTCCTTTGGAACAAAACACGTGCAGTTGAAGCTGACTATACAGGCCTTCTGCAAGACCTTCCAAAATTATTAAACGACTAAGAGGAATTATATGACGAACGTACCAGAACAACCGGCAAACTCATTCAGAATCTCACTTACGCTTGAGCATCCTGAAGAAAGAATGGATAACGTTCTTTTGAACGCTCTTCGCGAGCAGGATGAGAATGAAAAACTGAAGAATATTTCAAGAGGTGCTTTGAAGGATCTTTTCAATAACAAGAAGATCTTCATTAAAGGCCAGAGAGCGAAATCAAATTCATCTCTCGCTAAAGGTACTACGTACGTAGATATTCTGGGATATTAATTAATAGAACAGTCGATCTCTAATTTGTAAGCATCAAACCACAAAGTATCCTTGTCGTTACCACGCAGGGATACTTTTTCACTGATCACATCATAAGTTACATTTTGTTTTTTCTGGTTTCTTCTGAACGCAGCGAGTGTGATTTCTTCCTCGCCTTCCCAGCCATCAATGAAAATATTAAGTGCCACTGAACGGGTTTTGTTACCCTTCTCCATCTCGATGAAATAATCATGGATCATGAGAGAGCGCATATCTTTGGAAGAGGCAGAGATCGTTTTACTTGCAATCGTCGTTCGCAGATCTTCTGTGTGTGAAAGTTCGAACTGGCATTCATATCCTGCGAAGGCCTTGAGGCAAAAGAATAAACCGAGCAGGATATAGAATTTAATCATGAACAAAAGCCTACACGTTTAAGGCTGTTTACGAATTTCTGAGCATGATCTTTTGATTTAAGATTCCATGTATTCCACTTAGAAGCTCCACGATAAAGCGAAATGTAATTTGCTTTCTGAACCTTCTCATATTTCAGGATACATTTTTGAGCTGTGATTTTTTCTTCGCAAATGCCCATGTCCTGGAGATTGATCATCTCTTCAAGAAGGGTATCTGCCGTTGTTTCCTTGAAAGGAATCTTCGAATGAATCGTATTGCCTGAAGCAAACTCCATGACTTTGATTCCAATCGAATTACCCGGACGAACATCGCAAGGTGCTTCTGCATTTGCCTTGAGTGCGAGTAACAACATAAATGTGAGAACTGAATACTTCATCATTTTAAACCTTCAACTAACGAGTCTTTTTTCGTCATTGTAGGTGAAAATGAATTTTCTTCTAGGGTTAACCGCCTAAGGGTGTAAATCCTCTCCGGGGTGTCTAAGAAATAGACACGTCACCGGCGCCTAAGCCTTGGTTTTTGTTCGGATAAATTCATCGGCTTGGGCCAGGAGATTCTTCTTTTTTGAGGGATCCATCTTCTCAAGAAGCTTCACCATCATGTTCATGCGGGGATTTTTTGAGAAGAATTTTGAGTTGTTTCCGATGAAGCGCCAGAAGAGTCCATCCCATACCTCACACCACTCTCCCTTCTTATAATCAGACATCTTTAAGATGTAGTTACTGCCGGAGATATAGGGTTTGGTTGCAAATAATCCGCCATCAGAGAATTGTCCCATGCCATATACATTGGGTCCCATCACCCAATCTGCACTATCAACAAAAAGTTCCATGAACCATTTATGAACCTGGTGTGGATGTAGTTCAGAAAGAAGCATCACGTTTGAAAGAATCATGAGTCTTTCAATGTGATGACAATATCCGTACTCGTTCGCCTTCTTAATGGCATCATCTACTGGTGGTAGTCCGGTCGTTCCGTCATACCAATGTTTTGTGAGTTTTCCGTGATGATTGAAGAAATTTGATTTCTCTTCAACGTCAGAAAAATTCTGATAAATGCCTCTGACAAATTCACGCCACCCCATCACCTGCCTCACGAAGCCTTCCACTGAATGCAGAGGAATATCCGCATTTTTTTCCATGGACTTGATGGCCTCATCGACAACTTCTTCAGGAGTAATGAGTCCAGCATTGAGTGCAGGAGAAATCACTGAATGGTAAAGAAAAGGAGCACGCGGAGTAATGGCATCCTGATAATCTCCAAAGTCAGTCATGTGATGATTGAGGAAAAACCGCAAAGACTTCAGGGCGCCTTTTCTGTCTGTCGGAAGCCAGAAATTGTTCACATCACCCGGGTGATCCGGAAAATTTTCCTCCACGATCTTTGAAATTTCTTTCAAGTGCTTATCAGGAGAATGTTTTACGAGTTCTTTATTCGTAAGTGTCTTAGGCGCTTTCTTTCTATTTTCAACATCAAAGCTCCAGTGACCGCCAACTGGTTTTCCTTGGGGAGTCAGGAGGATTTGCTGGCGCTTCCTCTCTCTTTCATAAAAGGTCTTCATGAAAGGTTTGGGATGATAAAAGAGATAGTTCTTAAATTCCTGGCGAGAGCAGAGAAACATGGGAGACTCAAGAATTTCTACTTCTAGATCTTTTGCCCTAAAAAGTCCGAGCAGCGCCTTCTCAAAGAATTTGTCCTGAACCTCAGGAATGATGATTTTTTTGATCTTGTGTTTTGTGATGAAATCGCTGAGTCGGTCAACGAAAGGAACTTCGGAGAACTTCTCGTAATGAACTTTGAAGTCATTTTCTTTCAATTCATCAGCATAGGTACGCATCGCCGTGAGAAAAAAGGTGATTTTATGCTTATGGTATTTATAGTGGGTGCAAAGCCCCAGGTCTTCTGCCATGAAGACAGTTTTGTCAGCATACGGTTTATAAAATTTCAGGGGAAATAGCTGATCGCCAAGAATGATGAGTGCCTCTTTCATGACCCCATTCTAGGTCATGAAAAAGGCTTTGAATTCCGCGGGAAGTCTTGTCTAAGATTTTTTCAATCTGCTTTGTACCCAAGGAATTAACATAGGCAGGATTGACACGAAGATCACTCCAAAAATCACGATGTGGAAATTCCTTTTCACGACAGGCAGGTTTCCGAAGAAGTGGCCCGCGAGGATGAAAGTGAAAACCCAAGTGATAGCGCCGATAATATTGTAGGAAATGAACTTCTTATAATTCATTGATCCAATGCCTGCGACAAACGGAGCGAATGTTCTTGCGATAGGAGCAAATCGGGCAGCAACAATCGTGAATGCTCCCCAACGGTTATAAAAATTCTGGGTTTGAACGAGATAGGCCTTCTTGAAGAATCTCGAGTCCTGATCAAAGACTTTTGGTCCGAGATATTTACCTATGTGGTAATTGACCGTGTCACCAAGGATGCCCGCGATCGTAAGTGTTATAAGGAGCGTCCAGACGTTTAGACCATCCGGAAGAGCTGATAAGGCACCAAGTGCGAATAACAGAGAATCTCCGGGTAGAAACGGCGTGACGACGAGTCCTGTCTCACAAAAGATAATGAGAAACATTAGGACATAGATCCAGGGCCCGAACAAGGCAAGCCATGAAACAAGGTGCTGATCTAGATGAAGGATAATATCTAATAATTGTGTCATATATATGTATTGTAACCGGCCCGCCTTGTACTGTCTAAACTTTTGACAGTGCCAGAAGATGTTTCAATCGAACTCTTTTCCTCCCTTAAGACATTCTATAATCGATCAAATTATTCAGAGGGTCTCATGGTTCATTTTCTTCTAGGGCTGATTGTTAGCTGTATTCTCATTGGCAACACATGGGCCAAATGTGACGAGACCCAAATCCGTTATGAACGTAGTTCTTCATTCGGAATCAGCTGGGGATCAACCAGTAACTCATTATTCGGCGAAGAAATTACTGTAAACATCCCTTTAATCATTGATGGTAAGCCGGCCTGTTATCACCAGAGTAGTGCTCTGAATGTGAAGACGGAAAAAGTAAAAGAAAACGAATTTGTTGAGTATGAAATCACTCCTATGGAAGCTGATTTTGAAAATGTCCCCTCAGCTTCTAAAGTTCAATACCTGAATATTGATTATGATGCTGAAAGCAAGGCTTCACATGTTCAAATGATGAGCTTCCTATGCAGCGGCGAAACTCCGATTGGCGGAGATGCTTTTGCAGATTCGCTAATAAAGCTTTCGACACAATCAAATGAAGGTAGTGCGAGCATTGATGTTTTCATCGCTACCGGACAAGCTGCAGATAATCTTTCTGTGTCTCAAACAAAAAAAGCTAAGGCTAAAGTCTTTGATCGATTCCTCGAACTTTATGAAGATCGTTCTGGTTCTCATGAATCGTACGATGAAGCAGGATCAAACATTTACATCCCCAATGTGATGGCAGGAACTTCAATTCATGCTGTCAGCTCTGTTGAAAGAAAGCTCTACTCTTCTTTCTTTTCACGCACCAACTCAAGCATTAACGGTTGTTCTAAACAGTTCATTGAAAAAATGCAGGAGTTTGTCCTAGAGAACATTGTGAAGAATCAGCCTTTCAAATCTATTGAACTAAAGAAAAAAAGATTCAGCAATAAACTTAAAATGAAATGGTCATTATAAAACCCCGGAGATCTAAATGAAAAAGTTCCTTGTCGCCCTTATGATTCTTTCAACGATTTTCTCTGCACAAGCGCAGGAAACTTGTCATGAAATCTACGCCAAAGATCTTGCTGCGAAAACGCACAAGAAAAATCGTGCAGGGAAAATAGGTGCTGATCTCTATACTTCATCGCTTATCGTTATGTGGACAGGCTCACTTCCATTAACTGTTGGAGTGATGGTTGCCGGTGGCGCTCTCTCAATCTATTCAAACATTGATTCATCTGCTCAGAAGATTGATGATCTTCAACACGAAGGTTCAAGAAGACTTAATCGTCTGACGAAGAAAATGCAGAGGAACATCAATGAGAACATCACTCAGGATGAAATCGTTGATATCGTCAAAGACGGTCTTGAATCAGGAATGTTCTGTGAAAATTTACCGAAGCTCTACTCTGCTTCAGCGATCAAGAGACACATTAGAGAAGTCTTAGAACTCAAATACGCTACAGCTCAATAACAAAAAAAAGGGCCCGTAAGGGCCCTTCTCATTTTCAGATTACTTAGCTTTTTTCACTGATTGAACGTATGCCCAGATTTTTGGGATATCGTTTTCAAACTGAGGAAGCTTTCTCATCGCCTTCGTTGTTCTCTTAGGAACAAATCCAGGAGGAAGAGGATCAGGGTAACGGCCAGTCATCACTTTCGCATACATCACTTCAAGTGGAGCATCGACAGTTTCAGGTCCAACAGCACCTTTCACGTTCGGATCACGGTTGTGACATTGAGTACAAGTCGTAAGCCAGATTCTTTTACCTGTATCAAGTTCTGATTCACCTTCAACTGGACCGCCGGCTTGAGCAGCTGGAGCAGCTTCATCGTCAGGTTGAGCACCAAGAACAGGTTTACGAATTTCTTTCACTGTGAACTCGTGTTCACCGTGCTTAGAATTACATGCAGTAAGAAGAAGGGAGCCAACGAGGCTCCCAATGATAAATAGTTTCATTTTAAACAAGCGCCTCGATCAATCCGTAAAGTACAACGAGAAGTGCAACACCACAGTGGATAACACCTTTAACTGTAGTCATAGGTCCAAGCTTACCTTTGATAGCATTCAATTCAAGTCCAAGGATGATCAACGTGATTACACCAAGAACAAGACCCGGGCTGAAGCCTTCAGGAATTGTAAGAGGCATATGTCTCGCAGCACCCATGAAGAAAAGAAGTGGGATTGAGAACATTGTGTTTGTACGAGAAGCAAGAAGCGCCTTAGGTGCTTTTGCAGCTGCAGCAGCATCAGCTGCTCCACCAGTAAGAGCGTTTGTTCCATTAGCGATGAGGCCTTTCTGGATAGGCCAGATGATAAGCCATACGTTAAGGAACATACAGATACCCATCAATGCGCCTGTGTAGATGAAGATACCGTAAGGTGTCTGCATGAAATCAGCGCCAAGATCTTTACCTGCAAGAAGAAGCATGATGAAACCAGAAACGAACGTCCACATAGCTCCCCAACGGAACCACCACATTGCACGTGGAACTAGTTTTGCGAAAACGTTGTTCTTAACTGTTGCATCTACTTCAGGCATGAATGCACCCTGAACGAAGTTGAAATAGTAAAGGTGGCCGATCCAGGCAACACCAGCAAAAAAGTGAATAAAGCGAAGGACCATCACCAATCCATCTTGAGTAAATAAACCGACATCCATTAGCAACTCCTGTGTTTGATAGAAATAGGGATGAAAAGTGTCTGACGTCATTGTAATACAGTTATTAAGGGCTTATCTACCCAGAAG
>JBEIQF010000074.1:0-11638 GCA_040376635.1 Halobacteriovoraceae bacterium | reverse complement strand
GTGTCTTACCATTCATTCCAGTCAATTGAGTCAGAAACAAAACAGCTTTATCAGTCGTTTGTTTCTGCCAATATGGAACTCATCAGAAAGGAAGCTGATGAAACGTGGGATAGCTGTTTAGGTCTTCCGCATAATGATGATCAGAGTCCAACAGGAAGTCTCTTCACTGTTGGCGACGGTTATATGATTAGTTCGTTCTATAATTGTCTGAATGAAAAGATTCCTGATTCCATCAAACAATCCATTCGTCAGTTTACAATTGACGGTGTGAATTTGCAGAACGCAAAAGAGGAATTGATTCTCACGCGAAATGTGCAGCCTGAACTCGTGAAACTTCTGAAGATCAAATATGCAGACGCTAGAGACAAGGAAGTGAATGATGCTTTCGATTACATGTCGGGAGATCAGGGATCACTTCGTAAGCAACTTCTTGCCAACTTCGATTGGGTGAAAAACGTAATCGACAATGAACAGATCCTTCAGGATTGTAAGAAGGAAGGGTATAAACTCATTACTTTCCAGCCTCTCTATGCGCAGAAATCCGGACTCTTTGGAAAATACCTCGAGCAAAACTCATGCGTGAATATTAATGGAACACCGGAGTTCAACCAGTGGTTAGAATCATCCAAAGAAACTTTCAATGACAAAGTCGCGACTGGTCTAGAAGACAAAATTCTTGAGCAGGGGATGAACCGGGCCAATGAATGTCTTAAGCAATATCCGATCGACAGCACGATAAACAAAATCCGTTATCGTAAACAGCGTGAAGCATGTCTGATTGATGAATGGCCAAGAATTGAAAACAAAGTTCTTGAAGATGCTTCGGCCGATCCTCTCGTGAAGAAATTCCAGATGTCGAAAGAAGTGTTGAAAGGGAAGATTGAAACTTCAAGACGCAGACTACAAGTCCGCATCTTGAAGGAGAAATTTAATTAGTCTTTTTTGTAACCAGCAAGGAACTCATTCTTAAATTCGAGGAAGCGGTCTGCAAGGATCGCTTCTCTCGCTCTCACTGCCATTGATTTGTAGAATGAAATATTGTGGGCCGTCGCAAGGATCTGCCCAAGGATTTCATTCGAGTCAAACAAGTGCTTGATGTAAGCGCGCGTGAAGTTTGTGTTCACGTAATCTTTTAAGTTCGGTTCGATAGGGAAAAAATCACGACGGTAGTTTTTGTGTTCGATACGGATCTTCCCACGGTTAGTGAAGAGAGTACCACCACGGGCGAATTTCGTAGGGATGATACAGTCACTCATATCAATACCATGTTCCCAGATCATGAGAAGATCTTCCGGCATACCTACGCCCATCACGTAACGAGGTTTATCTTTCGGCATGAGAGGAGCTGTTAACTTCACAACTTTCTCCATGTGTTCCGGACCTTCTCCAACTGAAACTCCACCAATCGCGTAACCAGGAAGATCACGTTTAACAACTTCCTCGATACAGACTTTACGGTATTTATCGTAAACACCACCCTGAACAATTCCGAAGAGGGCCTGCTTAGGATTCGTCCACGCTTCTACGCAACGATCTAGCCAGCGGTGAGTACGAGCAATAGAGTTCTCAACATATTTTTCTGTCGCAGGATAAGGAATACATTCATCGAATGCCATCATGATATCTGATCCAAGATTCTGTTGAACCTGGATTGAAATTTCCGGAGTAAGAAGAACGTTTTCACCTTTCGCTCCTTTAAAGTTTGCTCCTTCTTCAGTAATTGAATTCTTCTGAAGTGAGAAAACCTGGAAGCCACCTGAGTCAGTAAGAATCGGACGATCCCATCCCATGAACTTATGTAGACCGCCAGCTTTAGCGATCAATTCAGAACCTGGAGTTAGGTGAAGGTGATAAGTGTTTGAGAGCATGATCTCGATTGAAAGATCAACGAGCTCTTTTGGCTGAAGTGCTTTAATCGCACCGTGAGTTCCCACTGGCATGAAAACCGGCGTGTGAATTCTTCCGTGTGGAGTATCGATGTAACCGGCACGAGCGCCGCAATTTTTGTCGACGTGTTCAAGAGTGAATTTAAAATGATTGTTAACTTCCGAACGAGTGTTCATAACCGAATTATCCTTTAGGCTAATTGTTTTCCAGAGGCCAAGGCCCCGGCGTTTCCAGTAGAGGAATTTATGCGCCGACCTTATCAAATTCTTATGCCTTTGTTAGGCCTATTTCTTGTGAGGGTAGATCTTACAGACCTCTTTCCTATGAAACTTCAGGTTAAAGTCCTCAAAATCTATGATGGAGATACCATCTTGGTCAGTCACGGATCCTTCATTTCAAAAGTCAGGTTTTCGCTGATCGATTCTCCTGAAAAAAAGCAGCCCTTTTTAAAAGAAGGAGGGGACGCCGGGAAAGTCTCGACGGCATGCCTGAAAAGACTTTTAACAGATGAAATTCACGAACTTAAAATCATCAAGCAGGATATCTACGGAAGAATTTTGGGAGACATTGACGATATTTCATTTAGGTCAATCAAGGAGGGGTGTGCGACACTTTATCCGCACGCCACTTTTGAAAGTCAGAAAGAGAAATTCAGGTATCTCAGGGCCCTAAAAAAAGCAAAGGCCGCAAAACGCGGCCTCTGGAATAAAAGTGGTTTCTTACAACCGAAAAAATGGAGAAAAATCAGTAAACGAGTCTCACGCCGGCAGTAGCGCCGATGAGATCATCTCCAAGGGATTTATCGCCTTGAACGAAGACTCTAATGAAAGGAAGATTGAATTGCACACCAAGAAACGCTCTTGAAGTGAATGGTTTAACTTTTCCTTCAGCATCGATATTAGCTCGAGCTTGAACTTTGATATTTGGACTACCAGAACATGCCTGTCCACCGGCGCCATTTGTACAGGAGACGTTGGATTCATCTGCGTTCAAATTTCCTTCACCTTTTGCAGAACCAAAGTTCGCATCCACGCCGATACCAGTATATAAACTTAAGAAGTAGAGAAGCTGAACATCAGTAGAAAGAGCTAATGGAATTGAGTGAGTTGTAGAAGTAATCGTAGCTTCTGGTTTACCAAGGATAGTGCCCTGGATACGGTTTCCGTTGCTATCTGTTTGATCAATAACTTCTTTCAAATTAGCCTTAAACTTAATGTCAGTGTGATTATACTCGTAACCAAAATGAAACTTAACACCACCCCAGCCGAGAAGCTTGCTTCCTGAGCCTTTGATCCAGTCGTATCTCATGTGCCATCCAAGTGACAACATATCCAAATTTACATTCTGTTCTTTATCAACTTCATCATTAATTTGTTTTTCTAATCCATAAGACATGAAGTTGAAATACATGTTTAAACGATTCGTATCCATACCAAGAATCGTGGCCGTATCCATGAATCCAAGGTTGGCACCAATAACAAGCCCAGGAGCTACGCCAACACCACTTGCAGGACTGTCGGTATTTTTATCTTTCTCAAGATCTGCACCTGCACCTATGCCGGCACCAATCAACATGACACTCATATTGGAAGCATAGTCAGTACCGATACCTTTACCGGCCATAACGGATGAATTTGCCATACCTTCCATTAGTCTTTCAGGAGGAGCGCTAGGAAGGTCTTTGTTAATATCATTTTCAACTTTTTGAATTTCCCCATCTACGAAAGCTTTAAAAACGGGCAAGGCATCAGTGCCGTTATAATCGGTAATCTCCAGATCAAAGATCTGTGCCGATGAATCAGACGCATAAAAACCAAGACCTAGGGTGAAAATGACCAACAGAACTTTTCTCATGGAATCCTTTCCCGGAGGGGTGTTGAACATCTATTCTAGGGGGTTTACGAGGGCGGCGGAATTAAGAATTTTTTACCCTCGAACCAAGACAAAGCCTGAGCTGCATGATACAGACAGCCAGATTCAAAAATCATTCTCCCTAAGGTAAGACCATGTTCTTAAACGCTGATTTACATAAAGACCTCGAGCACTACTTCAAAGAGCACGGGTTTAAAACTGCCACTTTGGTTCAAAAACGAGTGATCCCTGAGATTCTTAATCGGAAATCAATCATCGTTCTTTCTGAAACCGGATCCGGCAAAACTCTCTCTTATGCCCTCCCTATTGCAAGCAAGCTTAAGCAAAAGGAAGACGCTGGTACTAAAAATACGATCAAAGGTGCTCCGTACGCATTGATTGTTGCTCCTACTCGCGAGCTTGCTACTCAGATCCATAGTGTCTTCAAAGGGATCTCTCACCACCTTAAACTTCGCGTACGTGATCTTACTGGTGGCGATACTCACGCTAAGATGAAGTCAGTTGCAAGTGGCTCATACGAAATCCTGATTGCAACTCCTTCTCGTATTAAGTCTGCGATTCAGAAAAAAGAATTGAGCTTTAACCAGCTTCAATATGTGATCTTCGATGAAGCAGATCAGTTGTTCGATATGGGTTTTAAGCGCGATCTTGATTTCATGATCGAGTACTTCGATATGAACCACACTCAGATGGGATTCATCACAGCAACCCTCCCTGAAGAAGTTGAAAACTACATCCTTGAAAAATTCCCTGAAGTTGATTTCACAAAGATCGCTTCAGATGTTTCACATGCTCCTCAGTCACGCATCGAAACTTACAACGTTAAAGTCGCTCCTCAGGAGAAAGACATGGTTGTAAGAATGTTCCTCGAGAAACAAGCTCAGGGGCGCGGGATTATTTTCACAAACCAAAAAAACCAGGCCGATGATCTTTATAAATACCTAACTGAAAAAATGCCGAAGCTTAAAACGAAGCTTCTTCACGGTGATCTTGAAATTAAAGAGCGTGAAGCGGCGATCAGACAGTTTGTAGATAAAAAAGCACAAGTGTTGATCGCGACTGATATCGCTGCCCGCGGGATTGATATTCAGGATCTTCAATGGGTTCTTAACTATGGTTTACCGAAGACAGGAATTTACTATCTTCACCGCTGCGGACGTGTAGCTCGCGGAGGGAAGAAAGGAATTGTTTATAACCTCGTGGCCTACCATGATGCCAAGATGATCAACCAGATCAACGAAGCGATCATGAACCAGAAACACCTTAACCTCGATATCATTCCAGAAGATAAAATGAAGGAAGATAAAAAGGTTGTTAAGAAGGTTGTTGAAAAAGCGCCTGCTACTTTCAGAGGTAAGGGCAAGAGTGTTCGTGGAGCTGCAAGAGTTCAGAAAACACCTAAAGAATTAAGAGAAGCTCCGCCGGAAGCTCCGAAGAGAAACCGCGGTATCAGACGTCGTCGCTAAAAAATTCCAGAATACTATCTTTCATTTTGTATGCATCGTTATATCCAAGCTCCATCAGGGGCTTGGTATACGATTCATCAAACGCCAAATAACTTAAAAGATCGAGACCTTCAGTATCAGAGACACCGATACCTTTCAGAAGGTATTTCATGATTGGTGGAAGCTCGTGAGTGATATTTGTCGTCATCTTACCAAGGTCGCGTGAGGGCCTGATCATAAGAATCGGAACTTGTTTTAATTCCGGATGAGCACCTTCAGCAATCAATTCATTAATTCTTTTCAGACGTTCAACATCAGCATCAAGAGAATCAAGGAAGATCGCATTGAGCATCACACCAGCGACCTGGCCCATCGTGGGATTAGGGAAAGGTGCAAACGCTTGAGCGCGCATCTTTTCTTGATTGTGATGGTGGCGAACACCAATGGCGAGAATCTTATCTGCACCAAGATGAATCGCAGGAGAAAGCGGAGTTGTTTGCCTGATACATCCGTCTCCATAAAAGCTGTGGCCAATCTGGATTGGTGGAAAGAAAAAGGGAATCGCTGATGAGGCCATCAAGTGTTGCGAGCGGATTTCTGTCCTGAATGAAAAACGATCCGAGCGTGCCCAGTCTTTAATCTCCTTATGTCCTTCGTAAAAAATAACGTTACTTCCGGAATTGTAATTGGTTGTTGAAAGAGAAAGTCCATAAAGATTTCCTGCTTCGACGTTCTTTCCAATGTGACCAAAATCCATTTCGCGTTCAGCAAGAGCTTTCAGAGGAGCAGTATCGAGGAGGTGGTTAATCGAATTTCCTTTCGGAGTGAGACCACCAAGCACGGTTCCGGAAACAAGTTTCATTCCAATATCAGAAATTGTTCTTTTGCGTAGATCGTAAATGTTCTGAGGTTTAACTCTCATCCACAGTTCGTGGAGATTGTGAGTGGCAATATCCCAATTCTCAGAATTGGCAGCAAGATAACAGGAGTTGATTCCTCCGGCAGAGTTTCCGCTGATCACATCAAAGAGATGATTTTTTTTCTTGATGATTTCATAAATGGCTCTGACCGCGCCGACCTGAAAGGCCGCACGTGCTCCACCACCAGTCATGACCAGGCCTAGCTTCTTACCCATAAGCTTATTATGCCTTAATCAAGGTTTTCTGCCAGACCTTTCGCACTTAAAAGCGCACCACGAACGTCAGGATACAGGAAGCCATCTCCTATGAGATAAAGCGCTTCCTTAACTTCAAGGTAGGGGTGAGGAAGAACATAGTTTGGAACGACGTAGCGCCATTTTTTAAGTTCACTGTGAGTAATCACAGGTTTTGTCTCAAAGCACTCTGAGAACAAAGTTACAATCTGCGCTAAGTTCTCATCATCAGATCTTTCAAAATATTTTTCTGAGAAGTCTTCGGTTGTTCTGAGCACCCAAGCTGAAGGATTCAGCTGGCGGGATTTCATGCTTAATACCGAATGAACATTATCAGGTAGTGTCTTTTTGATTAACAGGTTTTCATCAGCTGTAAAGAGACCTAAAAGGCCTTTTGTATAGGAAATGGATTTTAAGTCCTGATTGAAATCCACTTTGCTGTTTGAAAGGAGTTCCAGGGCCTGAGGAAGAGGAGCGGTGATCACTAATTTCTTTGCCTGATAGTGATTTCCTTTCTCGCTTCGGCAGTTCCAGATTTTATCGATGAATTCAATGTGGACTATTTTCTCATCTTTGATAATCGGAAGATTTTCTGCCATTTTTTTGGGTAAAGCCGTCATTCCGCCAACAACACAAATACCTGGGTCAGCAATCTTTCCACCGTTAACATTGAATTGGTGAAGGAGTTCGAAAATAATAGGATGGCTTTTCAGATAAGGTGCCCCATGATCAACACCTTGATCATTAATTCTTCTGGTGGCCACCCGGCCACCGACGCCTTTGGATTTTTCGAGGATAAGAAATGATTTGTTCTTTTTCTGAAGTTCAAGACCGAGTGTCAGTCCGGAAAGCCCGGCACCTACGATAAGATGATCGTAAATCACTGAATAGTCTCCAGGACTTTATCGAGTTTCTCTGCATTTTCAATCAACGTGGCATTTTTCACTTTCTCAGACGAAGGAACGCCTACGAGCCAGATTTTAACTTTAGGGAGAGCTGCTGTTACTGCTTCAATAGACTGTTGAATATCTGCCGCGTTTTCTTTTGAAACACTGAGGATAAGAATTGTGCCTTCGATCGCCTTAACCGCTTCGATGATACTTACTACCGGAAGGTTCGTATTCAGGTAGTAAAAGTGCTTCTTGTGATGACAGCAAAGGAGGGCCGACAAAAGTAAGTTAAAGGAATGATTCTCACGTTCAAGTCCAGTCAGGACAAATTTATGAGAGGCCTTAATATTCTTCTCAAAGTGAGAGTAGATAATGTTGCCGGCATGAAACTTTGCCAGAGCAAACAAGGCCTGCATTTGGGCATTTTGAAATTTGTTTTCCGAAACCAAGTGTCTGACTTCTTCAACCAACGGATGAAGGATTTCCAGTGCAAACGTTTTAGGTTCAACCGAGTTTTTGGCCTGAGACAAAAGTTGAGAGACAGTATTCACTTCATATTTAATGATGGAAGTTATCAGCTGGTTCTTCATTTCAGCGATATTGATATCGCGTTTGACGATTGAGGCCGGATAGATCTCACCGCTATGAACGACTTTAGCGTACATCGCCTTTAGGTCAGCTTCGGGAAGATTTGCGATTTGGCCAATATTGCTACCCAGGTGAGTTAATTGGGAGAGAAGGATCAGACGGTCCACTTCCTGGGCAGAATAAAGCCTGCGTCCATTATTTGTGCGTGCAGGCGTGAGGGCCTTATAGCGCTTTTCCCAGGCCCTGATCGTGTGGGCCGAGAGCCCCGCCATCTGTGCCGCCATCTGAATACTGAATCTTTTATCATCTTCGCCTGACATAATTCCCCGTGTCCAAAAAATGTATACCGGACAATTGAAATTATGCTCTTTTCTCACTTAACCGTTTATAGGGTTAGAGTTAGAATAAAGTGGGACAAAATTTAAAAAGGTGATTCAATGAAGGTTTTAGTAACTGGCGCAAGCGGATTTGTAGGTAAAAGAGTCGTAAAAGAGCTTCTTTCAAATGGCAACGAAGTAGTCGTGCTTACCCGTAGTGTTGCTAAGGCAGCATTAAGTCTGGGGAGTAAATGCAAGTACTTTACCTGGCCAGATACATCTGTGAAGCCGCCCATGGAAGCTTTCGAAGGTGTACACGCGATCATTAACCTTATGGGTGAAGGAATTGCGGATAAACGCTGGGATGAACAACAAAAGAAAAAAATCTACGATTCAAGAATCATCGGTACACGAATGATTGTTGAGGCCATTAAAGAGATGCCAAAAAAACCATCAGTATTGGTTTCGTCATCGGCCGTCGGTATTTATGGTAACCGCGGAGATGAAGAGATTTCTGAAGAATCAGAAACAGGAAATGATTTTCTCGCGACAGTTTGTAAAGACTGGGAAGCAGAAGCGATGAAAGCAAAAGATGCTGGTCTAAGAGTTGCTCTCATAAGAACAGGTGTTGTCCTTGGAAAAAATGGCGGAGCTCTGAAAAAGATGCTTCCTATTTTTAAACTTGGAGCAGGTGGCCCTGTAGGTAGCGGCAAACAATACATGAGCTGGATTCACGTTGAAGATCTTGCACGTATGTTCGTTGAAGCAATCAATAACCCAGCTCTCTCTGGTCCTGTGAACGGTACAGCTCCATACCCTGCAACAAGCAAAGACTTTGCTAAAGCACTTGGTAAAGAACTTAATCGTCCGGCATTTGCTCCGGCCCCGGCGTTCGCTCTTAAACTGGTCTTCGGAGAAATGTCTGCTGTTCTTCTGGATGGTCAGAAAGTTCTACCAAAGAAAGTAAAAGAGACGAAGTTCCGCTTCTTGTATCCGACTCTTGAAATGGCATTAAAAGATAGCGCTCACTGATAAAAAAAAGGGTCCTTCGGGACCCTTTTTTGTTTTCACATCTTGATAATGATTTGTTTTATCCGAGTTAGTTCTTCCATCGCATATTTCACGCCACCCATTCCAAGACCTGATTCCTTGTGGCCGCCAAACGGCATCTGATCAACTCTGAAAGCAGTGTGATTATTAATCACGAATGTCATGGTGGAGATTCCAGTGGCAATTTTCATCGCGCGGGAAATATCTTTCGTAAATAGTGCGGCTTCAAATAGATAAGTTTTGTTATTCAAAAAATTCAGTAGTTCTTCTTCATCCGAATAAGAATTGAGACAAACCACAGGCCCGAAAGCTTCATCTTTCATGATAGAGCATTCTCTTGGAACATTTGTCAGGATAGTTGCAGAAAGATATTGCTTGGATGAACCAGTGACAGTGTTTCCGAGAATGATTTTTGCTCCAGCCTCTTCAGCTTCCTTAATCCATTTCTGTAGACGCTCAACTTCTGTCGGACGGATGAGTGGACCGATATCCGTATTTTCATTCATGGCAGATCCGACAACTAATTTTTCAGCAGCTTCCTTGAATCGAGAGACAAAATTCTGATAAATCTTTTCGTGAATAAAGATGCCTTGAGTGGAAATGCAAACTTGTCCTGCGTGATAAAATGCACCTTTAATAAGTGCTGGTATGGCGAGATCAAGATCAGCATCTTCTCTTACAATCGCAGGGGCCTGACCACCGTGTTCAAGAGCGATGCGTGTACCGTTTGCTATTTTTCTTCTCATCTCCCAGCCAACTTTTGCAGAACCGATGAAGCTGACAAAATCAAAGACTGGAGACGAAACGAGTTTTTCAACAAGAGAAACTTCGGCATTCAAAACTTTCAGGATGCCATCGGGAAGACCTGCCTGCTGAAATGCTTCCTGCAAAAAGTAAGCACTCACTGGTGTCTGAGAAGCAGGTTTCAAAACAACTGCGCATCCAGAAGCAATCGCAGTTCCCACCTGATGAGCGATAAGATTGAGGGGATGGTTGAAGGCCGAGATTGCAAGTACGGGTCCAATCGGATCACGAACTGAAAAGGCGATATGATCTTTTCCAGCCGCCGTTCTTTCCATGGGAATCACTTCACCGTGAAGACGCTGAGTTTCTTCAGCACACAGCTCAAGAGTGGCAATGGCACGTGTTGCTTCGGCCTTGGCATCCTTCAGGGGCTTACCACCCTCTGCAGAAATAACTTTCGCCAGGAATTCAGACTTGGTCTTAAGGATCTGTGCGACTTCTTTCAGGATGGTCGCGCGTTCATAAGGCTTAAGTGCTGCCATCTTTTTCTGGGATGCCTTCATATCCTTTAAGATGAATTCGATATCTTCCTCTGTTCCGTCCTGGATCATTGTCAGAAGACTGTCGTCATTCGGAGACAGCAGTTTTCTGAAATGACCTTTAGAGTTTGTGAATGTGAGGGGGAGTTTTTCCGGTAATTGAAACATGTTTATCCTTGGCCTTTCTTCGTTTACACTTTGAGTATGAGAATTTTACTTTTGTTGTCGATACTAGCTGCATCTTGCACAAAAGAGGTCAAGTATACGAAAGAGTCTCTCCTTGCGAAAGCTCAGGAAGCTGATTCTTCTGTGACTTACATACTTCCCAAAAGCATTACTGAAGGCGTGAGTTGCAATGACTATTCTGAAGGGTGTCTTTCAGCTCATATTGTACGAGTGCAGGGGATTGATCTGATTGCAGTAGAATTTATGAGTGAAGCCGAAGCAGTTCTCGCGGCCAAGAAGTTCCGTGGTTACTATCTTCATAACTGGCTCCTGGATGATGTTGTCGGAGAGCCGATTCTTGAAAAATTTGTATCTGAAAAAATGGGAGCTAAAAGGCCTTAGGGATTTGGTCTCACGATCATTCTTTGAAAGATTCCTTCAAACGTTTCCAGTCGTTCTTCCCACACTTCCCTTAATTTCAAAAATTCCGGATGCTCGCTGACTTTTTCATCAAGAGTCTTTCTGAACAAGACAAGCCATCTTCCAAGTTCACCTGGCTTAATCAGGAGTGGGAGGTGGATGTTGAACATATCAAAGGGTGGATCAACTTTTCGTGATGGTTTTCCAAGTAACTGAAGTTCCCAGAATGTAGCGATGCGGGGAATGTGAGAATCAAAATCTGTTATGACCCGAAAATGGTAGCCGATTAAGACATCGACTTTTGCTTTTTGATAAAACGAATCTACAACTTCAAGAATCCATTCATTGGGAGTCATAGAGGAGCTGTCAGTTCTTTCAGGCGTGACTGGAACTGGCGAACAACTGTTTTTAACTGGAAGCCTTGTGATTGGAAAAACTTCAGGTCATTTTTGTCTTCGAAAACAAGTTTCGAACCGAACTTCATCAGGTGGCACTTGCGTGCATCCTGCATTTCAAAAAATTTAAGAAGAGCGTATTGAGTGTAGAGTTCATCGTTCACAAGTTCCTC
>JBEIQF010000482.1:0-2008 GCA_040376635.1 Halobacteriovoraceae bacterium | reverse complement strand
TTCCTTGAGCACAATCCATGTCACACCTTCTGTGCATGGAGGAGTTGTCAGAGAACCTTTGTAATGAAAGTACTTCAAGTCAGTAGGAAGAAGATTCTGTCCTGAAATATCCCTCGCATCCCATACATCAGAAAGAGCAGCGTTGAATTTTCCTTCTTCTACAAAAATTCCGACCACAAGAATTTTACCTTCTTTAGTCTGATGAACAAAGTGTATTTCAAGCGGATAGAATTTTTCATTGAGCGTGTGCTCTGAAGGAGAGTGAAAGTGGAATTGTGCTAATGGAAAAACCTCGCCTTGAAATTCAGTCGCTGAGCCTGCTGCATAAGGGACCTGCACAGTGTGACCATTGTAAAATGGTTTTGTATTGGTTGAAGTCCAGGAGAGTTTCAAATCTTTTAGTTCTGAATCATAAGTAGTGTTTTTGAATTCCTGAATATCACCATTCTCAATGGCGATGGGTGATTGTGCTGCGCCGGCCGCACATGTCCCGGCCCATTGATTCGGGCCTGAGGGAAATGAATAGCTCCATTCTTCCTGGGCAAATACACCTGTGGAGACAATCGCCATGACGGCGAAAATTAAAAGTTTTCTTGTGAACATATGTCCTCTTTCTTGTGCGTTTTAGTTTGGAATCAAAAAACCATCATGAAAGGGGAGGAGGGATATCAGAAGGGAAGACGGTATAGAACTTTTCCAGAAGAAGGAGAAAATTTTCAGAAAAAGAAACCATTCCAACGACAACTGGCGTGGGGATAGTTATGGCGTTTTTTGAAAGGATTAAATCAGGCACATGAGGAGAATATATTTCTGATTCTGTTTCAATAATGGCAGTTTCTGTGACAAAGATTTCTGGTCTCAATTGAGTGAGACTAAAATTGATAAAAATCGCAAGTGCCGTAATTAGCAACGACAAGTTGATGTTCATACGCACGACTATAATGGAATTTGATTTTCAGAGTAAGACGGAAAACAATTAATTAAGCTTAATCCGAAGTTTAGAATTTTTCATCTCGAGTTTAATTTCAGAGACAAAGAGATAACAGATGCACACCTCGGTTATCGACTTAGGACCACCTTAGATTACTTCTGAAAGGTACGGTAAAGAGAGTCTGGTTTATACCCATTATTGAGTAAAAATTTCGTTAATTCTGCCCGGCAATTCCCAGGGAAATAATACTCTTTAAGAGAGCTATTGAATGACGTTCTTGGACGACACGGATGAGCTAAATAATTCTTCTCCGTCAGAGACTGGAGAGTTTCTTCGGTCATCATTAAAAGGAGTTCCGTAGAGGATGTTTTGGGCGTGTCCAAAGTAGCGACTTCGACCGCATATGAGGTCCCGACAAACATGCTTAGTAGGATCAAAAGAGGCATAAGAAACCTTAAAGAAGTCTTAATTGGTCTGCACGATAAGAAAGATTATCGTGCGGGGCGTTAAGGAAAACCAAATACTTAGTTGTTTAAATGGATCCTACCGAACAACTCGTCCTGTGAGATCTTTCCTTCGATGATGGCCAGTTTGGCGACAATCAAGGCCTTCTCATACACTGGTCTTTCTTCTGTCGACACGAGCCCTACATCCAGGTGTTTCATGTCGTTTGTGCCGTTTTCTTTTACGATTTTTTTAAGCAGTACTATCGCCTGTTCTAGATCCATTTTTATCTCCATAAACTGAAAAAGCCTTCGTTCACTTTTATCATGAACGAAGGCTTTTACTCAAAAAAAATGTCTGTGTTTTTAAGCGGCTTTTGTCGCCGGAATCGCCTCATCAATTAACTGGTCAATAACGACTTGTGAAAGCCCGTCGTACTGAGCTGCCTTACAGATCACACGAAGCTTAGAATTCAGTTTCCCAAGGTCCATACGGGTCTTGTGGTCTGTTTCTGATTCGAGAGTGGCTTCATGGATAAGGTCTCGGTACTGACATACGAGCGCTTCTTGGAAGTTTTCTAGATTTCTAACGTTCAAAAGGGCCTCCAGGTTTAACAAGATTCGTAAAATCTTG
>JBEIQF010000259.1:0-4844 GCA_040376635.1 Halobacteriovoraceae bacterium | reverse complement strand
ATAAACCATGTGATGTCACCGAGAACCATAAGTGGATACATTTTTAAAGAAACCCAAACACCAGCCGTAACCATTGTAGCAGCGTGGATGAGGGCAGAACCTGGAGTAGGTCCCATCATTGCATCAGGAAGCCACACTTGAAGTGGGAACTGAGCTGATTTACCCATAGCTCCGAGGAAGATACAAACTGCAGTGAACGTGGCCATTGAAGTTGTGATCTTGCCGTCTGCAATTGCAGCGTAAATATCAACATAAGCAACTGAACCAAGAGTCATCCAAAGGGCTACGATACCAAGAAGGAGGAATACGTCCCCAACTCTTGTTGTCATGAATGCTTTAAGTGAAGCGTCGCCAGCTTTTTCTTTCTTATTATAGATACCGATGAGTGAGTAAGAACAGAAACCCATGATCTCCCAGAAAATGAAGAGAGAGAAAAGGTTATCTGAAAGAACAAGACCAAGCATCGCTGAAGTAAAGAGAGGAAGGAAAACAAAGAATCTTCCGTGCTTCTCATCATGATCCATATACCAAGTAGAGAAGAGGTGGATCAGGAATGCAATACCCGACACCATGAGAAGCATGATTGCACCCATGTTATCAAGGTAGATACCCATGTCTACTTTCCAGATGTTTGCGGCATAAGAAAGATCGAACCATGTAAATGTCTTGTGGATGTAATAGTCAGTTGCGAAGTTTCCGAAAACGAAGTCTCCGAAGATTCTTGCAGAGAAGATGAAAGAAACAAAAATACTTGCTGTAGCTAACCAATCACCCTGACGAGGGAGTTTTCTTCCAAAGAAAGCGTTAATAACAAACGCAATTACTGGGGCAAGAAAAATCGGCGCGATACTTCCAATCGTATAATTCATGATAAACCCTTAGTTTCTTAACTGTGTCGCTTCATCGATGTGAATAGTTTCTTTAATCTGGAAGAAACGAATCACAATAGCGAGACCAACAGCTGCTTCTGCTGCAGCAACGACGATAATGAATAAGCTGAAAATGTGTCCATCAAGGTTGTTCGTTACAAAACGAGAGTAAGCAACGAAGTTCAAAGCGGCAGCATTGAGTATCAATTCAATCCCAAGAAGAATCGCAACGATGTTCTTTCTTGAAAGCATGACCACAAGGCCGACAACGAAAAGGACAAGAGAGATAATTAAGTAAGAAGCTAAACCCATCATAGTGTTATCCTTGCTTTCTTGGACGAGCGATAATTGCCGCGCCAACAAGAGCACCTAATAGAAGAACTGAAGAAAGCTCGAAAGCAAGAACGTGCTCTTTAACAAGCAAGTGACCAATCTGGCTCACAGTTGACGGGAACTCAGTGCCAAATGTCTTTGGAGCGTTCACAGAAACAATGTTCATGATTAGTTTTACGTTTGTCGCAAGAAACACGATACCCACAAGAGTACCAACAGCATATGTCCACTTGTTACCCATTGCCGGAGCAAGGCCAAGGAGATTTTGTGCACGTGAAACGAAATCCTTACCACCTGTAAGCATCACTGCGAACAACATAAGAATGACGATACCGCCTACGTAAACCATGATCTGAGTTACGGCAACAAAGTCAGCACCAAGAGTTGCATACAAACCAGCCATCCCGATTAGAGATGTCAGAAGGAAGATACACGAGTGCATGATGTTCTTAGTTACTGCAACTGCGATGGCACCACCGACAGTTAAAAGCGCAGAAGCTATGAAAAGAAATTGAGCGAACATTGGTAATCCTTATTAATGACCGCCGCCGAACACGAGATCGGCGATAGATTTTCCATTAAATACTACTGTCCAGATTGCGCATCCAACGAGGTTGAAAAGAGCGATCGGAGTTAAATACTTCCAGCAAATTGTCATAAGTTGGTCAACGCGAAGACGAGGGAACGTCCAACGAATCCAGATCACAACATAATAAAGAAGAAGAGCTTTAGTAATGAAGATAACCATCTGTGCAAGCTGGAGTGGGATAATATCAAGTTCGATATTAAAAGGTAGGTTACCGCCGCCAAGGAAAAGAGCTACAGCAACACCACAAACAACAAACACTTCAATGTACTCTGCAAGAGCGAACATACCGAAACGCATACCTGTGTACTCAGTGTGGTAACCAGATACAAGTTCAGACTCTGCTTCTGGTAGATCGAAAGGAGCACGGTTTGTTTCAGCAAGTGCACCGATTCCGTAAACGAAGAATGCGATGAAAGCAAATGGGTTATGGAAAATGAACCAGTTGATCGGCGTACCAGTCTGGTGAGAAAGGATTGTTCCGAAACCCATACCACCAGCAAGAAGCGTGATAGAAAGGATTGAGATCGTTACTGGAATTTCGTAAGAGATAATTTGAGAAGCACCACGAAGACCACCAAGCATTGACCACTTAGAGTTAGATGCATATCCACCAAGAAACACAGACACACCTACGAGAGATGAAATCGCGATCAGGTAGAAGATACCAACGTTAAGGTCGGCCATGATAAAGCCAGATGACCAAGGAAGAACTG
Source organism: Halobacteriovoraceae bacterium (assembly GCA_040376635.1). Taxonomy (GTDB): domain Bacteria; phylum Bdellovibrionota; class Bacteriovoracia; order Bacteriovoracales; family Bacteriovoracaceae; genus Peredibacter. The sequence continues at coordinate 2,340 of JBEIQF010000259.1, read as the reverse complement.
CGAGAGTTGCAAAAACACCAACGAGTGCGAGCATCGGAGCAAGATAGAACAAAAATTTGTCGGCCGTGAAAGGCATGACATCTTCTTTCGTTAACATCTTCACACCATCAGCAAGGAACTGAAGGATCCCGTATGGGCCAACACGGTTAGGACCAATACGCTGCTGGATATCTGCAGAAATTTTTCTTTCTGCATACGTTCCAAGACCACCAACTGTAGCCATTAAACCAACAATCGCAGCTGCGAAGAGGAAATAAATAGTAACAGCCAGAAGGGTTTGATTGTTGCCAAAAAACCCAAGGAGAACATCATAAAACTCATACTGAGATAGGTAACTTACGAGAGTTTGATTCATATGCGCCTTATTTATTATTTTCTTTTAAAGAAACTTGGTAAGACTTCACCCAATCAAGATCACCTTTTCTCCAGCAGTAAGCGATACCCACTACTAAGATTGTGATGAAACTTAAGAAGACTTCGAGTGCATAAACGCCGTCGCCTCTTGCGTTTAGTTCACTGAAGATTGAAGCGACTGGAAACATCAGTACCGATTCCACGTCGAAAATGATAAAGATCAAACCAACGACGTAGAAACGAACGTTGAATGCTGACCAAGCGGAACCAACAGGAAGCTCTCCACATTCGTAGGGAGTGCTCTTAAGGTGAGAAGGTTTCTTTGGAGCGAGGAGAACAGATGCAAAGTGAGCTCCCCAAAACATAAGAACTGCTAATCCCATAAGGATAACAATAGGCATCAAGCCATCAAACTGAGCTGGTGTCATGGAAGTCTCCACTTCATTTAAGGTCGGAAAAAAGTAGTTTTAAGATACAAAAGATGTTGAATTTAGGAAAGATGTTATTTTAAGTGAGCCGAGGTATTGTAGAACTTGGCCACGTGCTTCATGCAGAGTGAAATGAGAAACTTTTTTGATCAGGATTTAATGTGAGCTTGTTTAGTGCGATCAGCACCAAAATCCAATATTGGTTACAAAATCAGCAAGACCTTTCACTTAAAGGTGTTTCACCAAATCAATGGTGTCTTCTTGCAGGTAGTTATTTTTCAAAACAACTGTTTGATTCCACACATTTGATCGTTTGTTCAGACCAGGACGAAGCTGAAGATGTTTTTGAAGCCCTGAAACATTTGAAGAACCTGCATTTTTATCCGGGGCACAATCACAGTCTCTACAGCACCATCATGACTTCAGAAAGCGCACTCCTTACGCGCTGGTCAGTTTTACAGAAGCTCCAAAATAATTCTCCGGAGATTATCGTTACGACTATTGAAGCGGCCTGCCTTTTGGGGCCTGATCAAACATTTTTCAAAGAAAATAGTTTTACGATCAAAAAAGACGACATCGTTACTCCGTTTGATCTCGCAAAAAAATTGACCGACATGGGTTATTTTCCGGCCAGTACAATTGAGGAGCCCGGAACGTTTTCAAGACGCGGAGAAATTTTTGATATTTATCCGGTTTCACATCCACCTGTGCGACTCCATTATTTTGATGACCTGATTGAAGAGATTTTTGGGATTGATATTGAAACCCAGAAAACCAATCGTGAAAAAACTTATCCGGAAGTTTGTCTGATTCCGGGTGCTGGATATTTAACAAGAGATCCATTTGCTTCAAGACTCCGTTCTAAGCTGCCGCAGGCACAGCCGGCATTTAAAAATAAATATGAAGCCAGAAAACAACTTTTCTCCCGTATTTCAGAGGGACAACTGTTTGAAAACTATCCGCTTTATATCCCGCTCTTTTTTGAAAATCCGAAGACACTCGTTGATTTTCTTCCCAAAAATGCGAAAGTCACCTTCATCAATGGTGATAATGGGATCAATAATTTTGATCTGTTTATTGCAAGCCAAACAGATGATTACGAAACTATTTCAGAAGACGTTGAAAGCTCTTCCGTCATTCCAGGTATTGAGAATTTCTATAGAACAAAATTCCCAGAAGTTTTCTTTAAGCGTCTCTATATTGATCAACTCGACATTGCTGTAAACCTCGACACTCCCTTTGATAAGGAACTGCATCTTAACTTCGAAAAACTAAAATCTTTCCTACAGACGAAGCTCCAGATTGCAGGTGTCGCTACTGATAATAAATATGAATACATCAAAGGTGCCTTGAAAGTTCTCCGCAAAGAGCTTGATGTGCGCGGTAACCTGGTTGTTAATTATAAATCAGAAAATGCCCGGGCCGAATTGCAATTCCTTCTTGAGGAAAACAAACTTTCGGAACTTGGAACCAGACTTCAGTATGTTTATGGAAAACTTGATGAAGGTTTCTATTACAAGAATGAGCACATTTTCGTTTTATCAGAGGGTGACTTTTT
>JBEIQF010000236.1:0-5632 GCA_040376635.1 Halobacteriovoraceae bacterium | reverse complement strand
GTCATTATTGGTCACGTTTACCATCAACCTAAACCATCGAGCGACTTAGCACGTGCCTTTCGAGACGCTGATATTGTTGATTTCTTAGGATCATTAGGTATTGCCAGACTTCTCGCTGCTACGAATGAACTCGGTTCAACAGGAGTAGGCAGCATCCATCAATCACTTGAGATCGCTAAAAAATTAAGAGATCAATTACCAAAACAATTATCTTTTGAAGTAAGTCAGACAATTTCTCAAAAGAGAATCAAAGAAGGTAACCAGATTCTTAAGCTTTTGGAAAAAGAAAGTTTAGGTGGATTGGCCTACTAATGACCCCGTGAGGCACATATTCTAAAAATAAACATTCCAACATGCATTTTTAAAAGGCAAAATAAAGAAAACCCTAAAATCGGAAGAATCACGTGGAAATGGAATGGACTAAAATTGCCTCTGGAAGTGAAGGACTTGAGCTTTTTACCAGAGAGGGTGAATTTCTGGTAAACGTTGATGGCAAAGAACTCATGAGTAGTTATTGTCACGTTTCCGAGGATGCGCTTGCCACTGTCTCACGTCGATGTACTAATCTTCCAAAACCTGAAATCATGATCGGGGGCCTCGGACTTGGTTTTACACTTGCTGCTTATATCAAAGAATTCGGTGATAATGCTGCTTTAACGGTCGTCGAAAAATCTCCCGATATCATTCATTGGTTCAAGACTTATACGAACAGGAATTCTCTTGGAGACCTGGATGATTCCGGTGTGAACTACGTATGTGCAGATATCTCAAAATACAATCCTGAACAACGCTTCGATATTATCGCATTGGATGTCGATAATGGACCTGAAGCAATTTGTGGTGAACACAATGAAACTCTTTATAATCGTGAAGGGCTGAAAAGAATTTTTAATCAGCTGAATCCCGAAGGTACGTTATTGTTGTGGTCTGCTTTTGATTCTGAAACTTATGTAGAGGATGCCAAGCTTTCTGGATTTGAAGTGACAACTGAAGTGGTGGACATTCCTGAAGCAGGATGGACTCATTACATTTTCATCTGCAAAAAGAAATAATGACGACTGAGGTTCTTTTTTCGATTCTAGATCTCCTTGGAACTTTCGTTTTTGCTATCTCAGGAGTTGAGGCAGCAAAAGAACGGAAGCTTGATTTGTTTGGTATCATCACCATCGCTTTACTCACTGCTTGTGGCGGTGGGATTATCCGCGATATCTGCCTTGGAATTTCTCCCCCAGTTGGCATAAGCCACTGGCCTTATCTCGTCCTGACTTTACTTGCAACGGTGGCAGTTGCGGGCTTTCACCGTTTCATCACGAATATCAAATATCCAGTTCTTCTATTCGATGCGATCGGATTGTCAGTGTTTTCAGTTGCAGGCGCGCAGAAATCCATTTTCCTGGGCTTCAATTACGAAGTCGCAATCATTCTGGGAGTTTTGTCTGCCGTTGGAGGAGGAATCATCCGTGATACTCTTTTAGGAAGAGTACCTGTTGTTCTTCGTAAAGAAGTTTATGGATCTGCGGCGCTCATTGCTTCGGTGATTGTCGTCTTGTTTCATTACTTCAATCTCGATAGTACGGTTGGAGCATGGATCGGAATCACGACTTGTTTTATCATCCGCTACTTTTCAATCCGCAATAAATGGAATCTACCAAAAATCTAGGTCAGGTTCCAACACACTTTTACGTAAGCGCCGCTTCCAGACAAGTATGCTGGAACCTACGGGAAGGCAAAACGAAGATATTTGAACGACCAAATTAAAACTCCAATGGTCAGCAGGAATGAACTGTAGGCGAGATGAGATAAATAGACGTTAGGTAAGTAGAAAGCACTGACTCTTGTCGCTGCCGCCAGAAAAACAATACCCGTGATGACGTAGAGACCTTTCCAATCTTCAAGCGTCTTGTCTTTTGGGCCATGGGATTGAAGAACTCTGGTTCCAATCAGAAGACATAGAAGCACAATTCCATTGATAAAGAATGAGTGCGATAGATGAATACCGCCTTCATCAGAAGTCGCTCTCAGGATAAAACTTATGACGATAAACCAACCTGAACACCAGATGGAATAAGTAAGTGCTGTTTTAGTTTGTGGAAGTTTGTGCAAGCGCCAGTAAACGATTCCGATCACGAGTACAACGATCGCTCTCAGAATTTCGCCAAAAGGAAATGATAGAAAGTAGCTTGAGACAAAAAGAAAAATAAAAAGAAAAAAATGCAGTGGAACAGTAGAAAGAATATTTACTGGCTTTTCATACATCGCCTTTTGACCACTGACGATTTCAACATGACCTAAAATGCCCGGAATAAGCCTGCTCCCCACTCCAAGTATGATGGCGGCAATCGCACCTTCGTAGTGAAGACGTTTGTAAGCTTCAGCATCCAGTAATGCACTTCCCAAAGCCCCGGCCATCCATAAAAACAAACCTACAAAGATAAAAACAAAGCTGTAAGGTGGATTTTCTTTACGTTGAAAAATGCGTGAGAAAAGAAAAAAGAGAATGATCGTTACCTGGATGGCAGAGATAAAGAAAATTCCCGGTTCAACGAGAAATACTCCACCGATCGTTACGAAAAAAAAGAAAATGATCTCAAAAGGTCTGGCATTAAATGTTTTTGAGAAACGGGGAACGGCCGTCATCAAAAATCCGCCGATAAATGATCCCACAAATCCATTCAACACGAGATATCTATGCAATGTGACCGGATAATTTCCTCCATCCCACAAGAGTGAAATCCAGAGGAGAATTCCTGTGAGAAGCGACACAATTCCCAATGGGAAAAAGAGACGAAAAGGTTCTGAACAAAATGAGCGGAATAATGGACTGAGCATACTGATATTTAATGACAGGATGGGTTCAATTTAAAGACAGTAAGAGTCATTACTTGATTGAAATCACAATGTGTGTTAAGTTCTAAAGGTGAAATCAAAGTCAATTTCTTTCACCATATCTAAGCTCATCCTTATATTTAGCTTCCTGCTTTTTGTTCCAGAGGTGCATCTTCCAGACACGACTGCGGATTTCCTGTCGAAAATCACAAAATTGGAAATTCCTGATCTCGTGCTCAATGCCCCAGCGAAAAGCAAAGGAACACAGTCTCAGAAAATCAAAAAACAAATTGATACAAAGTATTTTGCAGGTGCTCTGACACTTAAGAAATCTCCTGTTTTCAAGAATCACATCTTCCCTGATATTTCTCTCATTATTCAGTTCTCTTGCTATACGGCCGTTTTGGCCCGGGCACCACCGCTCGCGTAATTGTCTCAAGTTCCCATTTTACAATCTTTTTTCAGGACATTACCAATGAGTGACCAGCATAATAATGAGGGGCAAGGAAACATGCTCCAAACAGTAATTTTCGTATCGATATTTTTTATTCTTATCGGAGGATTGATCGCATACGAGATGTTCTTCGCTAAAGGATAATAATGCATTTACCTCCTTTGATTGTTGATCTCGCCATGATTCTCGCAGTTGCGGGGATCATGAGTATTATATTTCAGTGGCTAAAACAGCCAGTGGTTCTTGGTTACATCCTTGCGGGTGTCATCGTCGGGCCATATACGCCGCCATTCCAGTTAGTAAAAGATATTCCGGGTGTTCAGACCTGGGCGGAGCTCGGGGTGATTTTTCTGATGTTCACACTCGGCCTTGAATTTAGTTTCAGAAAACTTCTGAACGTTGGTGTGACCGCGGGTGTAACAGCTGGCCTTGAAGTCGTCTTCTTCCTTGTCGTCGGTTATGGTATTGGCCGCGCGATGGACTGGTCCGTGATGGATAGTTTGTTCCTCGGTGCCATGCTCTCCATTTCTTCGACGACCATTATCATCAAGGCTCTTGAGGAGCTAAAGTTAAAAACTCACAGGTTCTCAAGCCTGATCTTTGGTGTTCTGATCGTAGAAGATTTATTCGCTATTCTTCTTCTTGTTGGTCTTACAACAATCGCAACTTCCGGGAACGTGTCTTTTTTTGGTCTTGCCACGGCCGCGCTCAATCTCGCAATTGTAGTTGGTAGTTGGTTCATCACCGGATACTTCCTTGTTCCAAGGCTCATGGCCTATATTGCGAAGAAGGGTAATAACGAAATGCTCACCCTCGTATCAATCGGGTTGTGTCTGGGATTAGTTGTTCTTGCTTCGCATTTCGGATATTCCGCAGCTCTTGGTGCGTTCATCATGGGTTCCATTCTTGCTGAGACAAAAATCCTGCATAAGATTGAAGATCTCATGGCGCCACTGCGTGATCTCTTTGGTGGGATTTTCTTCGTATCGATCGGGATGCTGATTGATCCCAAGATCATGTGGGAATACAAAGGGACGATAGCGCTTCTTTGTGTTGTGACGATTGTCGGAAAGATTTTCATTACTTCGTTTGGCGCTCTCCTTTCAGGTCAGACATTTAAAAATTCAATTCAGGTGGGATTTGGTCTGGCACAAATCGGAGAGTTCTCATTCATTATCGCGGGCCTTGGTGTGGCTTTGAATGCCACTAGTAACAAGCTCTATCCCGTTGGTGTTGCGGTTTCTCTCGTTACAACTTTCACAACTCCATATCTGATTAAGTACTCAGGGCCATTTGCTGAAGCAGTTGATAGCAAACTTCCGTGGTGGCTGAAGAATCTTATGACCCGGTATGTGGCCTGGTGTAGCCACCGAGGAGCAGAAGGAGCGAAGTACAAGGAGATTTTTGGTCTTCTCGCTCGTTGGGCGATGAATGGGATTATCGTTACACTCATTTTCAATCTGAGTTTTCAGTATCTCCTTCCCATGATTTCTGCCAATCTTCCTGATCTAAGTAAATGGGAAAAGCATATTACATGGCTGGTTGCCTTCATGCTTTCAAGCCCGTTTCTTTGGGGAATGGTTTTCACCTCGAGGAAAAACTACATCAGGATCCGGAAAGAAAAGAGTCCATCTAAGGCGATCATTGTTTTGCTTTTACCGATTCTTTCTTCAATCTGGGTTGGCTTACTGAGCGGACAGCATTTTAATGTCAGATTCATTCTTCCTTTGACGGTAGCGTTTTTGATTGTGATCTACTTTGCCTTGTTCAAGAAGCTTGAATCTTATTACCGCTGGCTTGAGAAAACATTTCTTTCAACCTTTGAAGAACCGGAAGCGAAAAAAGAATCTCCTGCACTCTCAGGACTTGCTCCGTGGGATTCACACTTAGTGCATGTGGAAGTTCATCCGAACGCGACACTTGTGAATAGTTCACTTCTCAAAGCGAATTTAAGGCAAAGACTTGGGGTCAATGTTGTGGCAATTCAGCGTGGAGTACAGACTCTCGTCGCTCCAAAGCCAAATGAGCTTATCCTTCCTGGTGATACTCTTGTTGTTCTGGGAACTGATGAACAAATTGATGGAGCAAGACCAGAACTTGAGATTCCTTCGAATTTATCTTCTATGTTTGAAGGTGAAATGAATTATCGCTTGAGACATTTAAAAGTAACTCCTAGTTCAGGCATTTCAGGTAAGACGATTCGTCAGTCTGGCATTCGCGAAAAGTACCATGCCATGGTTGTCGGAGTTGAGAGAGCTCAAAAACGGATGATTAATCCGGACACAGATCTAGAAATCAAGAGTGACGATATAATCTGGGTAGTTGGAGAAAAGAGTATGCTTGACCAACTTT
>JBEIQF010000318.1:0-3917 GCA_040376635.1 Halobacteriovoraceae bacterium | reverse complement strand
TAAGATTTATGCTGCTTCGACTCTGAAAGATACAAAACTTCTGATGATTCTTGAGAAACTTTTCAAGGACGCTAAAGATATCCGCACTCAGTATCTGATTGGTATTTCTCAGAAGACTTACGCTTCACTCACTCGCCGCCACCTCATTCAGAAAGCACGTGCTTCTCATGTTGTTGTGGTTGGGTCAGGTGCTCTGGCCGAAGACTTAATCAATCAATTCAAGAAGAAGGCCCAGGTTTCTATCTGTGCTCGTAATGCTCATAAAGCTCAAGAGCTTGCAGCTCTTCATAATCTGAATGTGATTCCGTGGGAAAACCGCGATTCACTCAAAGAGATGCCGTTCATTGCCAATACTGTTGGAACGACGGACATTCTTTTTGATGAAGCGTTCTTCGCTCATTGGGAAAATCACGCAAATCGTCTCTTTGTTGACCTTGGATCACCCTCTTCGATCAACACTCACCTCGGATCTGCAGAAGGTGTTGTGCGTCTAGATGATATCTTCAACGAAGGCGCAGTAGTTGAGGGCCAGAAACAGGCACAGATCGCGTTAGCAAAGGCCGCAATGATTAGTCTGACTATGAAACGTCAGGTTCTTTTCACAGAGAAATTCAACAAGTCTGAAGTCGCTTTAGCTCCTCAAATCGTGACGGACGTGAGATACCTCTAGTCCTATGACCACTTACAAAATCGGTACTCGCGGGTCACTCCTTGCTGTGACTCAATCTACATTAATGAAGAATGAACTCGAACGCATTTCCGGTGAGAAATTCGAACTCGTTCTAATCAAAACTCAAGGTGACCAGATCACTAACAAGCCGCTATGGCAGCTTGAAGGAAAAGATTTCTTCACGAAAGAACTCGATGAAGCACTTCTCGCGAATCAAGTTGATCTTGTGATTCATTCTTACAAGGATCTTGGAAGTGAAAGACCGGAAGGCATCAAGCTTGCGGCCGTGACTGAAAGAAGATTTGCTCACGATATCCTTCTCATCAACAAAGAAACGATTCCAAAACTTAAAGACTGGAAAGGTGAATTCGTCGTCGGAACTTCTTCCCCAAGAAGAATTGCGAACCTCACTCACTCTCTTTCTGAATATCTTCCTGGTAAGCCTCAGATCCGTTGTGAAACTCTTCGCGGAAACGTGAACACACGAATCGGTAAATTAAAGAACGGCGACTATCACGCGATCACTCTTGCCCTTGCGGGGATTGAACGTCTCGCTCATGGAGAAAAATCTTCTTCAGAGCTTCGCGAACTTCTCACAGGCATGAACTACTTTGTTCTTCCTCAGAGTGTATTCCCTTCTGCTGCTTCTCAAGGTGCTCTGGGCCTTGAGATGAATGCTTCTCGCGATGATGGCGGCAAACTTTTGAATATCATTTCTCAACTTGCACATGCTCGTACAGTTGAAGAAGTTTTCCGCGAAAGAAAATCTTTCAAGGAATACGGCGGCGGCTGTCACCTTGCTGTTGGAATCCATGTGAAGAAAATCTCGGATGACCTTTTCCTGCACGTGAACTCTGGTGAAGTGGACGGGAAACGCATCGAGAAGAAGTGGCTCGAGGGTTATGATCTTCCAAAAGTTTCTGGAAAACTTTTTGTGGGCTTTCCGACCAACACTCATCCGGGTGTTGTGTGTGATGAATACTTAAAGAAGATCCCTGAATCTAAAAATGTAAATCTTGATCACAAGCATGTGTTTGTCACTTCGATGTACACACTTGATACGCTCAAAGCTTCTACTGCTGCAGAAGGTGTTTGGGCAGCTGGTGCAAAATCAGCGCGCGACCTCGCGGCTCGCGGCTTCTGGGTGAACGGCACAGCTGATTCACTCGGCACTGAAGACCTGAAAGCACTTCGCACTTCAAAAGCACTTGCGATGATTCATCCGAACATTGATAAGAACTGGACAGTTCTCACTCATCCGAAGTCAGTCTCTGACATGGGTGAAGTTGTCGGTTGTTATGAAAGAGTCCCGCAAAATGTATCAGCAGAATTTGAAAACAAACTAAAAGAAGTTGGTGGCTGTCTCTGGACAAGCTTCCCGCAATACGAAGCCTATATGGCGAAGTTTCCCTTCCTTGCGAAGGCAAAACACTTTTGCGGGATGGGGAAAACCTGGCAGGAATTTGAGAGAGCTGGCGTAACTGTTAATCCAGTTGCGAACATGCAGGACTTTTACGGACTCAATTAAGGAAATCATATGAACAATAAAGAACTTTTCGAAAAATCACTTAAATATGTACCGGGCGGAGTTCATTCTCCTGTTCGTTCATTCAAGGGCCTTCACACGACTCCACGATTCATTAATCGCGGAAAGGGAGCTCACATTGTTGATGAAGAAGGAAAAGACTTCATCGATTTCTGTATGAGCTTCGGACCTCTTATCCACGGACACCAGGACCCTGAAATCAAGGAAGCGATCATCAAAGCTCTTGATCACGGCTGGACGTTCGGTGCTTGTGAAAAATACTCACTCGAACTTGCTGAATATATCGTGGACAAAATTTCGTTCATTGAGCAAATCCGCTTCATGAATTCTGGAACAGAAGCTGTGATGACGGCAGTTCGTCTCGCACGAGGCATCACTGGCCGCTCAAAGATTATCAAGTTCAATGGTTGTTACCACGGTCACCTTGATGCCATGTTGATCAAAGCTGGCTCTGGACTCGCAGGAACAGCTGAAGCGTCTTCAAAAGGCGTAACCTCGATGCAAGCTGGCGATACACTTATATGTGAGCTTGGTGACTTAAATGAAGTGAAGAAAGTTTTTGAAGATCATAAAGAGCAGATCGCAGCGATCTTCATTGAACCTCTTCCAGCGAACAATGGTCTTCTTGTTCAATCACAGGAATTCTTGCAGGGTCTTCGTGATCTTTGTAATCAACACTGTGCCCTTCTTGTTTTTGATGAAGTGATTTCAGGATTCAGAATCGGCTTCGGTGGTATGGCGGAAAAAACCGGCATCACACCGGATCTCGTGACATACGGAAAAATCATCGGCGGCGGTATGCCGGTTGGTGCGGTTGCTGGTCCGAAAAAGTTCATGGAGTTTTTAGCTCCTATTGGTCCTGTTTATCAGGCCGGAACTCTTTCTGGTAACCCGGTTGCCATGGCCGCAGGTCTCGTGAACTGTAAGAAGCTCACTCCAGCTGCGTATGAAAAGCTTGAGCAGAATTCAATTAACGTTGTGGCAATCATGCAGGACTGGATGGATAAGAATGGTTTTGAAGACTATAAAGTTCTTCGTTACGGATCTCTTTTCTACCCGATCCCGACTCATAAAAAATTAACAAACATTACAGAACTTCCACTCAATATGGGTGAGAGATTCTACAAACTTTTTGAAACGTTCCTGAACAAGGGAATTTATCTTGCACCAAACGGTTATGAAGTAGGATTCGTCAGTCTTGCTCATGATGAAAAAGTGCAGGAAGAATTGAAACAGAGGTTATGGAAGTAAATAAGACCCGCCGCTGGTTTTATGCACTCACATTATTGTGGGTAGTGATGCTTCTGGGACTTGGTTCCTGGTGGCTCTTCCTCGTTTTCAAATTGCACACAACACTGAGTGAAGTGAATATTCCACAATTGGGTTCACAATCACGATTCCTCAACATGATGAAATGGGAAGGAACTTTCTTCTTTATTTTTCTTGTTCTGCTGGGGGGCTCGTTATTCGTCATGTACTACCGTGACATGAAGAAATCAAAATCCATGCAGGCCTTCTTCTCTTCGCTTTCTCACGAACTCAAAACTCCTCTTGCGAGCATGAGACTTCAGGCGGAAGTGATTAAAGAGATGATTGAGGATGAAACTCATTCGCATGATCAATTAGCCGATCTCACGACTCGTTTGATTGAAGACACTCACAAACTTGAAGGTGAACTCGAAAAGAGTCTTCAGCTTTCCC
>JBEIQF010000336.1:0-3653 GCA_040376635.1 Halobacteriovoraceae bacterium | reverse complement strand
GAAGTACCGTAGTCATCATTCGACATACCATCGTTACCAGCAGCAAAGACGAAAAGTGTGTTCGGAGCAGCAGCTACGAATTTCTGGCCGGCATTGATAAGAGCAGTGATGAACATCTTAGCAGCACGGTCAGAATCAACAGCATCCGGCTTCTTGAAGAAGATAATTCTGTAAGCATTATCCGTGATCATTTTCGCCTGATTAAAACCAGTACCGAATGAACCGTTAGCGATATCAGCTTTGTGGTAATCAGCAAAACGAGCGATATCTGTAAGAAGATTCATCTGCTGACCAGCAAGAGCATCGAAAGCTTTCTGAAGAAGATCCCAACGATCAGCTTTCATCGTAGCGATGTGAGCAAGACCATCATACCAAAGTTTGATTTCTGTAGGGATAAGCTTGATACCCATCGCCTGGCTTTTTGAATCGCGGATTGCGATACCAGCAACGTGTGTACCGTGAACGAAGTTACCGAACTTGCCCATTTCTTTTGCGAACGCAGGTTCTTTAACTTTTTCTCTCATCCAGGCAATTTCAGCTTCAGTAGCTTGTTTAAGGAAGTACTTACCTTGAATGTCGAAATACTTCTTACAGTCAGAAGAGAATGTACCAAGGTATTTGTAATCGATGATCATGCCGTTTTGTTCAGCAAAGTTCCAACCGTGAACGTCGTCCTGGTAGCCGTTACCATCGTTATCACGACGGTCTTCAACTTCGTTCGCGTTCGTCCATAAATTGGGAGTGATCATTTCGTGTTTGTAATCAAGACCAGAGTCGATGACAGCGATTGTAGCTGCGTTTGCATTTGCCATAACAGCAAGAAGCAAACATGTTGAAATCCATTTCATTATGTTCTCCTTAGAGAGTTAAGAGATAATTGATTGTCTCGATAACGAAGTAACTACGTCAATACTTAATGGCCTGTTTATCATCGACGTCCGCCGACTCCCGGCATCCTGCCTCCGTCGGCATATATGTCCCGCAAGAGGCTGAACGCCTCTTGCTTCCTGACAAAAAATAAAAAGGGCCCGTAAACGGGCCCCTCTCATGTCATTTGGATCAGAAGAATTAAAGCTTCTTCAGCGCTTCGATATGTGTAATGAAAGTTACATCTTCGCCGCGGCAAGCATCAGACGCGCAAACGTTAGATACCTGGCAACCAAGAGCTGAATCGTAAACGTAGTCGTTTTCACCACGAACGAGGATCCCTTCAACTTCAGATGTTTTCGTGTTGAAAACAGCTGAACCTGAGTTACCGCCGTATGTATCAAGGTTAGCTACGAAGAACTTAGTTGAAAGTGAACGAACTTTTGCACCATCAGCGATCTTTGTTGGAAGACCAGTCGGGTGACCGATAACAGCAATTGCTGTGCCTTTCGTGATTTTACCTGTCTTACGGAAAGCAAGTGGACGTCTGTCCTCTACTTTTCTATCAAGTTCGATCACAGCGTAATCGTCTTTTGAAATCTGATCGAGAGAGCGAGAGATGATTTTCTTACAAGAAACAACAGATGTCTTAGGAACATTTACTGCGCCCTGGTCAGCATGATCAACCTTGTAGTCGAAAACCCATTTATAAGAAGCACAATCAGCTGCAGTCTTAATACAGTGGCCCGCCGTTACGAGAACGTTTGGAGCTACAAGGAAGCCTGAACAGTTAGCTGCTGAGATTTGTTTTGAGAATCTTTCTTTTGCGCAAACTCCGCGACCAGCAAGTGTTCCTGCTGAAATCTGGATTTCTCCGTTCTTCACAGTTTTTAAGTTGTCCATAGAGATCATGGCCGCAGTTGATCTAGAAAGCTCAACCAGAGCTGAATCCGTAGATTCAAAAACATCTTTACGGTTATCTTCACCGTAGATGACATCAACTTGAGTATTTGAAGCAAAAGCTGAGAATGAAAGTGCAAGAACTGAGAGAGCGAATATTTTTTTCATCGGGAAATCCTTTTCCAGAAAGGGTGAAGAAAACGTCCGACGATCATTCCAAAGATTGAGAGTTCTCGTAAACTAAAAGTTTCTTACAGGGTGAATTCATTTGTAGCAGTGGCAGCTGCATCAGTGTGAAGAAAGTTTTTAAAGCGCCATACCCGACCATCCGGATCAACTACCTCGCAACTGTCGTGTTGAGCTCCAAGGAAAAGAAATCGTGATGGACCTTTACGGTAGTAAAAGAAATCTACCTTTTGTTTCATAGCAAGATATTCTGAAGCGTCGAGACTGAACTCCACGTTAGATGCGACTGTATGTGGAGCACTGGGTACTTTTTTGATCTCGAGCCAGGTTCCCTGAAGATCGAGACGCATCGAGATGTCAGTCAGCTCATGCAGATCAAGCTCGAGCACTTCCGTTAAAAAAGAAAGATAATCTTCAAAATATACTGTCTCGAGAGTGAGTCCACTGAGTTTCATGAATTGATTATACAAAATTAAAAATCGAAGAGTAAACTTCTCCTATGAGCGAATTTATTCAAAGATTAGTTGAAGCTGACAAGCTTCAGGTTATGCAAGTCATGGAAGGCCTCGAGTTAATCGGACTTGAAACCAGAAACAAATACAAAATCCATACAGGTCGAGAAGAGAATGTCGCCTTCGCAGCGGAACAATCAACTGGTTTCGGTGGAACCGTCCTCCGCCAGATCCTTGGCCACTGGCGCTCCTTTTCAGTCACGATCTTTGATGAAAAACGCACACCGATTTTCAAACTGGATTTTCCTTTCCGCTGGTTTTTCAAGACTCTCTTTGTAACAGATACACAAGGCCGCAAAGTGGGCCATCTTCAACAGCGGTTTGCGATTTTCAGGAAAAAATTCGACGTATTTGATGCTAACGGCATGCTCGTGGCCAAGATCAACAGCTCATTTTTCAGATTCTGGACTTTTGAATTCGAAGATAAAGGCCGCGTGATCGGAAAAATCCAGAAAAAGTGGTCGGGGATTCTTTCAGAGGCATTTACGGACAAAGATAATTTTGAAATCTCTTTCAAGAATCAAAATCTCACAACTGACATGAAAGTTTTGATGCTTTCCACATGTCTTCTTGTGGATATCATCTATTTTGAGAATAACAAGGCCAGTGTGTTTGACCTTGCTGATCTTGGATCATAATAATTCGGGTCTGTGAGTTCTAATCCAAACTCCATCTTTCATAGGAATGGTTTTTAAAACTTCAATATGCTTTTTATCCAGGGCCTCTCTGTCATCTACCGTTAGATTATATTTTTTACGCAGAAAACTCTTTCGCGAAAAACCGAGAAGCCATTGATTGTGGCCGGTCATTTGCTGAAGCTTTCCGAAATTCTCAAGCACCATCCAGTTCTGTTCATACGTTTTTGAGAATCCAAGGCATGGATCAAAAATCACCTGAGGAATGGCGAAAGGTCGCATGTAATCAGCGATTTTCTCAAGCGTAAGTTCGGGATCGATATAATCCATATGTTTACCGGTGAGATTTCTATTGGGAGCTAAATTATGACAAAGTACATACGAGAAATTCGGTGAGAGTTCTAAAAAGTCTTTCGCAAATCCATCAAGCTTTCCAGAAACATCATTCCACCAGAGAGGTTGATCCCAGCTATGATTCACATAGTAGCGAAGAACTTCTTCCATCGTTTCCGGATGATAGGTATCAAAGCTTATTATGCCTTTAAAACCTTTG
>JBEIQF010000169.1:0-6890 GCA_040376635.1 Halobacteriovoraceae bacterium | reverse complement strand
TCCTTCCTTATCCATGTCCTTTTCAATTTCCATGAACGTTTCAAACGCGTGAGCGAGATTCAGGATGTCTCCCGCTACAACTTTCTTCGTTGAAACTTTTGCCATGATTCTGTCGATATCACGAACATCTGAAAGATGATGACGAAGTGATTTGATGAAGTCAGGTTTTTTCATCATTCCTTCAATGAGATCAAGGCGCTTATTGATCGCCTGGTAATCGCAAAGGGGAGACTGGAAATATTGACGAAGGTAACGAGTTCCCATCGACGTTCTCGTTTTATCCATGAAGCCGAGAATCGAATTCATTTCAGTTTCACGTGAACGAGGGAAAATCTCAAGACCAGCAAGAGTCGAGTAAGTGACTTTCATCGTCTCTTCGTTATTCAGCATTCTGAACGGACGAAGGTGACTGATCTTTTCAAGAGTCTGAGTTGAAGAGACGTAATAACTTAAAGCTCCAAGCGGAGATAGTACCGCCGGCAGTTGAGCGATGATGCCATCACGCTGGTATGTCGGAATAAGTTTCTGGATATAAAAACCAGTATGTTTCTCTTCGAAATATTCCTGAGAGAGGTGAGTCTTCAAAACATCAATGCTATTCAGATAATCATCAACGATCGGGAATTTTTCCCACTGGCCCATATAAGAAATGAATTCTTTAGGACGAACCATAAGGAGTCTTTCGCAGAACTCTTCAATCGTCTTGAAAGTTGTTACGTAGAAATCACCGGTTGTGAAATCCAGAAGAACTAAAATGTATTGATCATTCTCTTTATAACCAGCAGCGAGGAATTTATTTTCGTGAGCAGAAGTTTTATCCAGGTCGTAAGGCATACCCGGAGACACAATCTGAGTAACTCCGCGTTTAACAATTCCTTTAACAGATTTCGGATCTTCGAGTTGTTCACAGATAACAACTTTTTTACCAAATTGCGAAATGCGATCTACATAGGCAGCTGCTGCATGATGAGGAATGCCGGCCATTGGAATAGGATGATCGCCAAGTTTTCCACGGACAGTAAGCGAAATGTTCAGCAGGCGGGCCGCTTCACGGGCGTCCTCAAAAAACATCTCGTAGAAGTCTCCCATTCTGAACATCAGGAGAATATCCGGATACTGCTTCTTAACAGAATAGTACTGCTCCATCATAGGAGTCAGTTTTGTGCCTGAGGCAACGATCTGGGCCAGAGACTGACCCTCTTGAAATGTTTGATTTTGCATGGGGAAAAGGTATCAAAAACTGATAAAAAACGTCACCTGTTTTCACCTTACAAAAGGCGGTAAATAGCTCCTTTAACTGTCTGGAATTTAACAAAAGAGTATAATGATAGATATGAAGATTCGAAACCCTAAATCAATAATAATTATTTTAGTCTATTTGATAGCGAATTCGCTCATCGTAGCGATCTCTCTCAAGATGAAACCTGAACAAACTTCGGCCGCAAATGCAGTGAAGAGTGTTGCACCGGAGTTCACAGAAATTGAAAGTCTCGATTACTTTCACTTGAAAGGTGGACTTCCGCAAATGTCTCTCGCAGCAGAAAAAATGCGTTCCCAAGGTGAGGAGCTTGCTGAGTTTGAAGGGCCCCGTGGTGTCTACAACTACCAGGAGAAAAATAAAACCATTCGTTACAGTGCTGATGAAGGCATCTATAAAAAACAAAAAGAACTCCTGACTCTCGTGGGGAAGGTGTCTGTTTCCTCTGATGAAGCAACCTATTATGCAAACAAGTTAAAATATTTTTTTAAAAAAGATCTTGTGATTGGAACTGGTGACGTGAAGTTTGAAGGTGATGACCTTAAATCAAAAGATCATGTGATCATCACATCAGAGACGATGCGAGCAAATCCAAATTCCCAGCTTTCAAAATTTAAAGGCAACGTTAAGGGGTCAATGGATCGTAAGAAAAAGTATGAAGGACGCATGACTTTTTCGAGTCATGAACTTCAGCTAGATGGGAATAAATCCCTCGCCCAGCTGACTGGCGACGTGCATATGCACCGTGAAACCTATGACATAACTGCCGGAAAAGCCGATATGTACCTTGAAAACTTTAACAAAAGTCTCAAGTATTTCGTCATGAATGACGATGTGAAAGTTACTGAAAAACTTCAGACGGCTGAAGGGCTTCAGGAGCGCAAAGCTTTCGCAGAACGACTCGAAGGTTTTGGACGTGAGCAAAAATTAGTGCTCTCGGGCGCGCCTAGAGTGGAAATGGGCAAGGATGTCATCAAAGGGTACCGCATAACGATTCGAGAAAATGTTGATTTGATCGAAGTTGATGATGCGATGTCTGATGTACAAGTAAAGCGTAAATCTACTAAGGAATAGTTAATGAATGCAAGTTTCCACGCACGTGATCTTAAGAAAACATATAATGGCCGCGAGGTTGTTAAGAGTGTGAGTATAGATGTTGAGCGAGGTGAAGTTGTCGGTCTTTTAGGACCCAACGGAGCCGGAAAAACAACATCCTTTTACATGATGGTTGGGCTCGTGAAAGCGGATAAGGGACAAATCAATCTCGATTCCGAAAATGTCACAGATCTCCCATTACATGTAAGAGCAAAGAAAGGCATTGGGTATCTTCCACAGGAAGCCAGTGTTTTTAGAGAACTTTCAGTAGAAGAAAATATTTTTTCAGTACTGGAAGTGAGGGATCTGTCCGATAAGGAAAAACAGAACGCCCTCGATAATCTCATCCGCGATTTTGGTCTGGATCATCTCCGGAAATCAAAAGGAAGAGAGTTATCTGGTGGTGAAAGACGAAGAGTTGAGATTGCAAGAGCGCTTGCCTTAGACCCGAAGTTCGTTTTACTAGACGAACCATTTGC
Organism: Halobacteriovoraceae bacterium; assembly: GCA_040376635.1. Lineage (GTDB taxonomy): Bacteria > Bdellovibrionota > Bacteriovoracia > Bacteriovoracales > Bacteriovoracaceae > Peredibacter. The sequence continues at coordinate 4,058 of JBEIQF010000169.1, read as the reverse complement.
GGGAGTTGATCCACTGGCGGTCCATGACATCCAGGACATCATCAAGCGGTTGAAGCAAAAGAATATTGGAGTTCTCATTACTGACCACAACGTAAGAGAAACCCTGGGCATCGTGGACCGAGCGTACATTATGAGCAAGGGTGAGTTGTTGGTAAGCGGAACACCGGCGGAAATTGTAAACAATGAAATCGCCCGTAAGTTTTACTTAGGGGAAGAATTTAAGATGTAGGGGATTCGCAATGGCAATTAAGATGAGTCAAGGGCTGAAGCAAACGCAAAGCTTGATGATTACGCCTCAACTGCAACAAGCGATTAAGTTATTAACACTTACTCACTTGGAAATGACGACTCTCATCTCGCAAGAGATGGTAGAGAACCCGATGCTGGAAGAAATGGACGGCGAAATGGATGCCGGCCCAGCAGAAGAATCCCGCGAAGAAATGGATTCACACGAAGCTACTGTAGATAATTTTTCTGGTCCTGAACTGATTGAAGGTTCAAAAGATACTTTCGACTGGGAATCATATTCCGAGTCTTTCAACAGCTCTTCGTCTTCTTCACCGAATATGAAAGAGAGTCAGTCTCCGGACGACATGCCTTCATACGAAAACATGGTTTCAAAAAACCAGTCACTTCAAGAGCACCTTGAGTGGCAACTTCGTATGGAATCGCTTTCAACTGATCAATTAAATTTCTGTCTCGATCTTATTGGTAATATCGATGACGACGGTTACCTCGAAGTTGCATTCGATGAAATCGTTGCAAGATCAAACATTGAAGATCGTGACGAAGCTCTTGGTATGCTCGGTATGGTTCAGCACCTTGATCCGGTTGGATGTGGTGCTCAGAATCTTGAAGAGTGTCTTGGTATTCAAGCGCGTATGCTTCCTGAAAGATCTCCTCTTGTTGAGCTGATCATTGAGAGAAATCTTCATGACCTTGAGAAGAAAGATTATGCAAAAATTGCAAAAGATTTCGGTGTATCGAAAGATAAAGTGAAAGATGCTGAAATGATCATCATGGGTCTTAACCCAAAACCAGGTCGCCTGGTTTCTGCTGATGAAACTCAGTATGTTGTTCCTGATATCTTCGTTGCTGAAGTAGGCGGAGAGTTTGTTGTACAAGTGAATGACGAAGGTGTTCCTCGTCTTCGCATCTCAAACCTCTATAAGTCTCTCATCAAGAATGGTCAGTCAGATGCAGAAGCGAAAGAGTTCGTTCAGGACAAACTTCGCGCAGCTATGTGGCTTATCAAGTCGATCGAGAACCGTCAGAAAACAATTTATAAAGTGGCGAACTCAATCGTTCGCACTCAGCAGGAGTTCTTCAAGAAAGGTCCTGCATTCCTTAAGCCGATGATCCTGAAAGACATCGCAAACGAAATCGGTATGCACGAATCAACTGTTTCTCGTGTTACGACAAACAAATTCATGCACACACCGATTGGTACATTCGAACTTAAATACTTCTTTAACGCCGGTATCGGCGGTAAGAACGGTGGTATTGATATCGCAGGCGAAAGCTTGAAACTCAAAATCAAAGAGATGATCGGGAATGAAGACCCTAAGCGTCCGCTCTCAGATCAAAAAATCTCAGAACTTTTGAGTACGAAAGATATCGTGGTCGCCCGTCGTACCGTTGCTAAATACCGTGAGATGATGGGCATTGCTCCTTCGTCGAAGCGTAAGAAGTAATTTCAACCAGGAGGTAGATTGCATGACATAAAACTTGTTCCCTAAAAGTGTGCGATACCAATTTTTTTCTCAGAGGCACGTAAATTATGAAACTAAAAATTTCCTTCAAGCACCTAGACCACACACCAGCTCTCGATCAGCGTATCAAAGAAAAATCCGAAAAATTTGAAAAGTATTTTCAAGGCAACACCTCGATTCAGTGGTTCTGCTGGGTAGAAGACAATAAACATTGGGCCGAAATCAAAGTCCATGGGCCGAAGTTTGATTTCTTCGCCAAAGCTTGTGCTGACAACTTGTACAAGTCTCTAGATCTCGTAGTTGATAAGATGGAACGACAAATAGAAAAACAAAAAGAAAAAATGCACTCTCATTCACACGATACTCCTAAACAGAGAGAAATCGAAAAGTGTCTGAAAGATGAAGAAGAATATTACTATAAGGATCTTGAAGAAAGATCCGCTTAATAACTCAATAAATTAAATTCCCCTCCTAGGGCCTTCGTTCGAAGGCCCTTTTTTTGTCTTATAGATTTTTATGTTATAACATGTTATAACTCTCGTATGAGCCAGGTAAAACTTCAAAAAATTGGTAATTCATTCGGTTTCAGAGTTTCTAAAACAGATTTGGAGATTGCTGGATTTGACGACTCATTCGAGTATGAATTGATTGCTGAGAAAGGCATCATCGTTCTGGTCAAACGAAGACCTCCACGATCAAAATGGGTTTTTAAAGACTCAGAATTGTCTGCAGAAGATATCCAATGGCTGGAGTCCAAACTTGAATCAAGAATTAAATAGAGGAGAGGTCTGGAGTGTCAGCTTAGATTCTATAAAAGGTTCTGAGCAACGGGGACACAGACCGTGTGTCATTATTTCTCCAATAGAAATGAATGATCAATTGCAGACCGTTATTATCCTTCCTTTAACGACTCAGAAAAAAAACTGGCCCACACGAGTCGACATTCAATTTCAAGAAATAGAAGGACAAGTTCTTTGCGAACAAGTCAGGACCGTATCTAAATCAAGGCTTTCAAAAAAGTTAGGCCATCTTCCAATCAAAGATATCATTCAGATTAAGCTCGTACTGAAACAGATGCTCGTAGAGTAAAGCATTCCGTTTTTAACTTCCCAAACTTAAGACGATTCAATACCCTTAGTGAACTCCTAACTAACCGGAAGCCTGGTGTAAATCCAGCACTGTCCCGCAACTGTAAGCTCATAAGAGTAAGTCAGATACGGCGTTAGGAGAGGACATTCCCGAGGAGGTACGAAATGTCTGGAAAAACTCTGTTTCTTCTCCTGCTGTTATCAGCACATGCTCTCGCCGACACAGAACTCGAAACGATTGAAGTGGAAGCGACCAAAGACATCGAACGTTTCACGTTTGATACATCGACAACCATCACCGAAAAAGAACTGAACAATCAACCGTTGGGACTTCTTTCACCAGCGATTGAAAAAGTTCCAGGCCTCGTGGCCAACCAGAACGGCGGGCCAGGCGGGCGAGTTTCATTTTTCATTCGCGGAACTGAAAGCCGTCATGTTTCGTTTACTCTTGATGGTTTGAAAATTAACGATACATCCAATACTGACCGACAATTTGATGCTGCTTTCATGATGTCTCCTTTCGTGAAAGAGATCACTGTTCACAAAGGACCCCAAGCAGTTCTTTATGGTTCAGATGCCATTGGCGGAATGATTGAATTAAAAACTCGTAAGGGTGACTACGCACCTGAGACTCGACTCTCAATAAACGGAGGAAGCTTTGGAACTATCGACACGTCACTCTCTTCTGACTGGAAGAAAAACTCTAATAGAGGAACGCTCACTCTTTCGCGCTTTCATACCGATGGCATTTCACGCATCAATGAGAAAAGATATAATGCAGATGAGAGGGATGCTACGGATATTACTCAGCTCACATCTTCTAGTGAACACAGATGGGCGCCGAAATTTCAAACTGATTTCTTAGCATCTTACCTTCACGGTAAGGCCGAGCAGGATGGATTCGCCGACGATAATAACAACGATTTCTCGCGTAATGATCAGTATATCGTTCAACAGAAAACAAATTACGAGATCAATGATTCGCAGGCGATGTCTCTTCGCAACGGATTCAATCGTCACCAGCGCCACAATGAAAGTGTGAGTTCAAATGAAGAGTTCTTTGAAGGGGAGCTTTTTCAAAATGAAGTCATCCACCGTCTTGAGGCCGGTAAGTTTGGTTTTCTTTCTGGAATATCAAATGAGCAGGAATCAGCGAAGGCCATCGGAATGGATAAGCACTTTGAGTTGAATTCAGCGTTTCTGCAGAGTTCTGTGGGAGATGATCATTTAAAGTTTCATGCTGGCGTAAGAGCTGATC
>JBEIQF010000247.1:0-5396 GCA_040376635.1 Halobacteriovoraceae bacterium | reverse complement strand
TTCAACTAACACAATATCACCGTCGTTAAGTCCATTGGTGATTTCAATTCTCTTCCCGTCATCACTCCCCGTTTCAACCGGTATAATTGAAGACTTCTCTTCATTCTGTTTCAGGCGAACTCTGCTTCCTTCCTGATCCATGATGATGGCCGTAAGAGGAAGTGTCAGAACATTTTCTTTTTTTGAAACGACGATACTGACATTTGACGTCATGCCACTTCTCATAAATTCTGGAACCTGATCAGGAAGGACATCACACACATAAGTTGTTACGTTATTAGTTACTGTCGCATCGTAGGCAACATGCACGACTTTTCCAGGAACAGGATTGTTAGGATAGGCATCAAGTGTAATCACTGCACTCTGACCTACTTTAATCTGAGCAATATCTGTTTCATCAACTTGTGCTTTCACTGTCAGGCGATCGGCCATTGTGAAGATGGAATCAACGTTAGTGAAACTCTGACCTGCTTCTACATTGCGAAGAATGATTGTTCCTGCAATCGGCGCCATGACTGGAGTCGGTTTATATAGCTCTTCCCACTTCTTGATTTCTTTTGCTCCCTGAGTACGGACAGAATCTAAAAGTGCTGCTCGTTCAGTAGAACTGATCCACGCGAGGATCTTTCCTTTCTTAACAACCTCCCCTTCTTTCACAAGGACTTCATCAATTCGTCCTGCGATGGGTGGTTTTATTTCCAGACGGTTTTCAGGACTGACAGTGCCAGAGGCCTGAACGTTAAGGATCAGGTCACTTCTCTCGACTGGTACCTCTTTCATCACAGTCTTGTCTTCAGACTTTGATCTGAAATACATAAAGCCTGCAAAAGTTAGAATCACAACGATAACGGCGGCCAAGATTTTCTTATTTCTGGAGTTCAAGGGATCGATCCTTTTCCGAGAAGATTTTCCCAATTTGCGTATTTAATAATTCGGTCTTTTTTACTTGAAAGGAAATTCATCTGACGAGTGATGAGTTCACTCTCGATGATATCCCAGTCTTCAAAGGTAAGGAGACCATTGTTATATTTCTTTCGTGCAATCTCTGCACGCGATGAAGCAGCTCTTTCAAACTTTGTATCAATTGAGTACTTGATGTCACTTTGTTTTGCCTGGTTCAAGGCATCTCTCAAACGTGGAATGAGATCAAGCATCGTCGACTTTCTTCGTGACTCAGAGGCGTATCTTGATTCAACAGATGAGCGATACGTTCCCAAGTCTCTCAGACCATCGAAGATCGGGATCGTCAGTGTCAGAGCAATCGACCAACGTTCTCTTTCTGGGAAATAGGTATCACCCTGCCTGTTCACAAGACTTGTGAGATTCAAATCAGGAAGAAATGATCCACGAGCGATCTTAATACTTTCATCTGCGATCATCTCAGTTGTGAACGCTTGGTTATATGCCGGAGTCTCACTGGCAAGTTCATTGAAGTCACTGCGGTCAGGATTAATGACAGGAAGAGGAATTTCACCTTCGACTTTGATGTCATCAAGATGCTCTTTATTCATGAGGGACTTAAGACTTGTCTGTGCAACTTTCAGACTATCACGTGCCTTAATAAGATCGAGTCTCGCTTGCTCCATATACGCCTCAGCAAGAAGGACGGAACCTTTATTTTCACGGCCACTCTCATATCTCACACTAACAAGTTTGTAGTTACTCTCACGACGCTCAAGGATGGAATGAGAAAGTTCTTCAAGCTCCTGAGCATACTTAAGATTTGCGTAAGCTTCTTTCAGTGAATAACTCACTGTCGCTTTAGTCGAAACGTATTTCCAGAAAGTATTCTTCGTCTGCCACTGGGCCTGATTGATTCGTGCCCTATCTTCGAGACCATTAAAAATGTTCTGATTGAAATTTAATTGTGCCTGATAGTTCGTATTGATCTGACTGCCGGTGCCTGTGTTGAGAATGACTCCGTTTGTGACAATTCCACCACCGCCACCATTGCCAGTTGAACCGGTGCGGTTTACTGAAGTTGTAGCGTTGAGTGATGGTAGATAGCGCGCCCATGAAGCATTTTCAGTTTCTTTTGAGGCCATCCATTCTCTTTGAGTTGCTTCAAGAAGAGGATTTCCTTTCGCAGTATAATCGAGGCACTCTTCCCAAGTGAGGGTTACACTCCATGAAGGAAGGCTGACGAGGATCAATAAAAAAGATAAATGTTTATGCATACATGATCATTATATGTTCATGCAGATTTTAGGCCACCATTGTGCAAAGAATGTTAAATCAGAATGGAAATAAAAAAGGCCCCGTGAGGGGCCTTCGTATGAGAATCTCTTAAGAAAAAATTAAAGAGTGATCTTTCCACGCTTCTTTAATTCTTCGATTAGGCCATCGAAGTGAGAAGTCGGGTATGCACCTTTCACAGGAACACCGTTAAGAAGGAATCCTGGAGTACCCTGGAAACCGAACTTAGCAGCTTCTGCCATATCAGCATCAATACGCTTCTGAACGCCTTCAGACTTCACGTCTTTTTTAAGTTTCGCCATGTCTGCGCCAACTTTCTTAGCTTCAGCTTCAAGAAACTTCTCGCCGTTCTGAAGAGCGCGCTGGTTAGAGTAGATAGCATCGTGGAATTTCCAAGCTTTCTCAGGTGACTGAAGACGAATTGCTTCGTAGTACTGAGCAGCTGGCATAGCTTGTGGGTGGAAGCTAAGTGGAAGGTGCTTGTAAGCAAAACGGATTTTGCCTTCATATTTCTTCATGAGTTCCATAACTGTCGTGTATCCACGAGAACAGAAAGGACATTCGAAATCTGAATACTCGATGAGTGTGATAGGAGCATCTTTGTTACCACGGAAAGATTCGTCTGCACGAATTTCCGCAACAAGAGGATTATTGAAAGACTCTTCAAGTGCTTTCTTCTCTTCCTCTTCACGACGTTTGCCTTCGCCTTCCTGAGCTGCTTTAACAGCATTATTTAAAGCGTCGATGAATTTATTTGGATTAGCTTCAATAGCTTCTGTAATGATGTCAGGATTTTCTTTCATCATTTTTTTAAGATCGTCTTTTGATGTACATGCAGTTGCCATAACTAAAGCGACTGCAAGAAGAATCATACTTTTCATGTTTTTCCTTTCCTACCGAGAGTTAATTGATCATTAATAAATTATCACAAAATCATTTCTTGGATTGTTCTTTCGTTAAATTATTTTGGATGTAATCGAGATATTTGTTGAGCTTTCTGGTGTATTCACGAAGATAAGCAAAGCCAACCAGGTGTACCCGACTGGAATAGTTCCCCTTCATGAACGCTCTCATCGTAGAGAAAATTCCGAAAGCCGCACCTGAAACTTTTGCATACAAGTGGAAGCCCAGAAGAACATAGCTAAAAGCAATTAAGGCAATAGTCAGACCGATGATGTCATCCAGGATGAACATCTGCTCTGAGAAATATCTTGAAACGCTCGCCTGATTCGAAAGAGTTTTTGTAGCGAGCTCAACCATTGACATAAATACAGATGATGAGTTCTCAATAATAAACACCGCACTGCTGATCGAGATGATGACAAGAAGTATCCCGAAATGCAGCATGAAGATCCTGTCAAAAACCGGCTTATGGATTTTTGAGTATTGAGGAGGAATGCTGTTAGAGATGATTTCGTTTCTCTTGCGTGACTCCCGTAAATACTCAAAGAAGAATTCTGAGAATCTCGTCAGGAGATTATATGTACTAAACTGCTCGACTCGATAAATCGCATTAGGATTTTCAAGAACGACTTCACTATATTCTCCGATAAGCCTGAATGGTCTCAGGATCAACCAGCCAACATAACAACCGATAAAAAAGAGAAAGATGTGAAAGATAAAAAGGATCGGAAGACTATCAATGACTTCACCGATAATTAAATCGAAGAATGGGTTACCTTCACTAAACTTTGGAAAACCGTGAGCACTAAAAAATGCATAATTAAGACGCATGATCTGAAAGAGGAACCAGTGAACGATCATTGTGATCCCAAAAGAGATCATCGAAACTTTAAGTCCAACAGAAACAATAAAACGACTGTCCTCTGTACTGAAGACCCTTTTAATAGCAGGAATTGGCGACTTAACGAATTTCTGGAACATACTATTATGATAGGTGAAATCTAAACTCTTAAAACTAGGCAGTTTTAGTCTCTAATTCCGAGTTTTCTTATCCATCATCGAAAAAGAGCTAAAGTCCAAACCAGATCTGGCCGATAGGAGACGAGAATCGTCTAAGACTAAGGAGTCTTGATATGAAATCGTTTATGTTTTACCTACTCGCTCTTGCGCTTCTAGCTTCGTGCGGGAAGAACAATGAATCAGGTAAATCAAGTAACAGATACAATAATCCCTACTACTCTAACCAGTACGGGACAATTAACTCTGGTTACTCTTACGGTGGAGTGAGCGTGAATCAGGTGATTCAAGCAAACCCTTGTACGACAGCAGGTACACCTACCCAAGCTCGAGTACAGGTTCAAATTCCTGTTCCTCTTCAATCAGTAATGCCTACAGGTGATATCTATGTTGGTGTGACATCTTCAGGTGACGTTGGTCTACTTGTTGGTCAAGGCTCAGCATCTGCCCTGTTTGTTGGTTATATCTGTCAGCGTGGTGTTCAGTATAACCAGATGACACAACCTCAGATTACAGATCTAGCGTTTGGTTCATACTCTCAGTGTAGCTTCAAGCCGATCACAAGAGCGACTGTGATGCTTCCAGGTGCATATGTACCACTTTACTTCAGATGGCTTGATGGTGGTTCATCACTCGGCCAGAAGTTTCCATTCTGTCGATAAGTTAAAACAGACATAAATAAAAAAGGGAGCTTAAAGCTCCCTTTTTTTTGTTCGTTATTTCTGATTTTTAATAAAAGCTAAAACGCCTTCGGAAATTCCCCGCGCCATCTGATCGAGATACTTTTCCTCATTAACTTTCTTCAACTCTCCAGGATTCGAAACAAATCCTGCTTCGATTAAAAGTCCAGGACGTTTTGATAAGGCGAGAACATAAAAGAGACCCGGTTTAATTCCACGGTCACTCATGTTGTTTGCTTTCATGATGGGCTTAACTTTTTCGTGAACGTAAGTTGCGAGTTTTCTCGAATGAACAACTGTCTGCTGAACCACAAGGTCAATCAGGATCTGATTCACAGTGTGCTCTTCACCTTTCAGATTGAGGTTCTCTGCACGCTCGACTTTGTTTGTAGCAACGTTTGAATTGTTATCAAGGTAATAGATCTCAAAGCCGTGGCTTTTTGCATCTGTTGAAGAATTGAAGTGAATCGAGATAAAAAGATCAGCTTTCACAAGATCTGCGAGATCGGCTCGTTCCTGAAGAGTCACAACACGGTCCATACTTCTCGTGAGATAAGCAGAAGTGTGTTTGCTCAGAAGATCTTTTACTTTTTTTGAGAG